>JAVERJ010000004.1:0-28355 GCA_034007185.1 Candidatus Carbonibacillus sp.
CGACGATGCCGAGCGGCGCGACTATCCCTGGTGTTCCACAAACGGAAGAACAAATGTTGGCCGAACAGTCCTATGTTGAAAACATCTTACGCTTTAATCATGGGAAAATGGCGACCTTCTATCTCACGTATGAGAATAACAGCGAATGGAATGCCAAAATTATTCGAGGTGTGATTCAGACAGCGGGCCGTGACCACATCATTGTGAGCGACCCCGATACTGGAAAACGTTATCTCTTACTCATGGTGAACCTCGACTATGTCGTCTTTGACGAACCGATTACCTATATTACACCTAAAGTCCCCTCTTATGTTCAGATGCATCTTGAAGAACGCGGTTAAAGTTAAAATAAGATCATGAATAAGTCAATGAAGGCACAGAACGTATAAAGGGTGGCGAATCGGTCACCCTATTTTTATGTGTTTCATACCATTGATCCGTTAAATTTTTGGTTTCTCTACATTTAACATGCATCTAAACATGCAAGGTGGAGGAAGCGATGAAACAGATACGGCGCTTTTCTTTGATCACAGTGATGAGTGTTTGGCTGTGGTCGGGTTTTGAAGTTTCTACTTTTTTTCCATGGGCTGCTTTTAAATTAAACGAACATACGCTTAAGGAGGTCTGTTCATTGCTTCAATCTTCACATATGGTTGCAGTGGTCACCGTTGACAATACGATGGAAAAAGCGCATACAGGTGAGAAGATCAATCATAGAAATCTCGTTCGGATTCGGCAACCCATTCATCTAAAAGAGATACTTTACGTTTCTGCGACTCCGCCTCGACGGACCGTAACATTACAGACCTATGCCCTTGAACCGCCACCAGCTGTCACTGATCCACTCAATGCGCGCTATCCTGGCGCCTATGCAGAAGGAACGTATGTGATGTTTTTACGCACCCTCGATGATGAGATATACGAAACGGTTGAAGGTTGGAAAGGTGTTTACCCGCTCATTCAAAATCGTCTGGTCGCTTTAGAAGGCTTTGGCATCGAAGCGCTTATGGGTATGAGCAAAGACACATTCATAGATGTGTTGAAACAATGCCAGAGGCAACATTGATATGGGCATGCGTTTGGACTAGGCTTATGCAGTGCCTGGAGCGTTTGGGGATACATATATGATCAGTAGTGAGCATTGTGATTCACTAGAGAATCATCCTTATTCACTGTCATGAAGAAAGTAGCAAGGAGTGAAGAGAGGAGGATCGTCATGCCTTTAAATTTTTCTAAAGATGGTGCTTATGTCGTGACGCTATTTTCTTTTGCGATTATTGTCTATGTCTTGCTTGTCATGGTCGCCTAAAAAAATCTAGATGTTCTTCTGAAAAACGCTGTATATGCAGCGTTTATTTTTTTAAATCCTATTGCATAAATATGCGTAAAGATGTATTCTAATACAAAGGGTTTGGTTATCACTTTTTGAGGTGTGCTTTTTAAATAAAGAGCGCATTGGGAGTGTAGAGGAAGCCGATGAACATGAACGAAAATACATTTAATGATCGCCCAATTCGTGTCGCGGTGATCGGGACAGGTTACGGCGGGGTAGAACTGATCCGTTTGCTTTCAGCGCATCCGGGTATATCTGCGCTTGATGTGTATAGCCACAGCAAGGGCGGCGAAGCTTTATCACAGCTTTATAGAAATGTCTATACTGTTTTTGAAAAACGCATCGGGACGTACGATCCAGAAGCTTTTGATGACGCGTATGATCTGGTGTTTTTGGCCACCCCTCATGGTATCAGCAAAACGCTTGTTCAAGAGCTCTATCCGATGGGTTTTGTGATCATCGATTTATCCGGAGACTTTCGACTGAAAGATGGTCAGCTTTATGAAACGTGGTACGGTAAGGCCGCCGCTTTATCTGATCTGTTAATCGAAGCAGTGTACGGATTGCCGGAGTTACATCGTGAAGCCATCCGCGGCGCACGTCTTATTGCCAATCCGGGTTGTTATGCGACGGCGGCCATACTGGGAGCCTATCCGCTGCTGCGCTTTCGTCTTGTAGAGGCGGAGGGACTCATATTCGATGGGAAATCAGGTATCTCTGGGGCTGGACGTTCGCCATCTTTGACGACGCATTTTAGTGAGGTCAATGAGTCGGTCGGTGCCTATAAGGTCGGCCGGCATCAACATACGCCAGAGATCGAACACATACTGGGGACCGTAAGCGCTGAACCAGTTAGGATCGTCTTTACCCCGCATTTGGTTCCTATGACGCGTGGTATTTTGATGACCCTTTACGCACGGCTAAAAAAAGGTGTTTCCGAAAGCGATCTAGACGAGGCATATAAGGCTGTGTATGCCGACGAACCGTTTGTTAAGGTGCGCCCTTCCGGAGAACATCCGACGACAAAGGATACATTGGGAACAAACTGGGCAGATATCGCATTTACAGCGGATATGCGTAGTGGGTGGGTCGTGGTTACGGTGGCCATCGATAATCTTTTAAAAGGTGCGGCCGGTCAGGCTGTACAAAACATGAATGTGCGCATGGGTTGGAATGAACGTCTCGGTCTACCGAGCTGGTCTTTGTTTCCATAAATCGATTTTAAAAGAAATATATTTTAAAAGAAGTATATTGTAAAAGATGCTATATCAGCATAGAGATAGACATTTACGATCCCATATAGGAGTGGTTGGTGTGGATTCAACGTTAAAGTTAAACACGAAGGAACCGTTTGCGATTGAACTTGTACATGGCGAGCCTGTGCTGCCCAAAGGGTATACAGCGGGTGGCATGCATGTTGGCATTAAACGCAAAAAGAAAGATCTGGGGTGGATCGTATCGCTCAAAGAAGCTGAAGGCGCTCTGGTGACGACGCAAAATCAATTTCCTGCTGCGCCAATCGTTCGCGTGCGTGAAACGTTTGGTAGCTACGGCCCTCTCAAAGGTGTGATCGTCAATTCAGGAAACGCTAACGCGTTAACAGGACAAGAGGGGATGCATCATGCGCGCACCATGCAGGAGAAGTTTGCCGAACTGATCGGAGCCTCCAGCGCCGAGGTTATCCTGGCATCGACCGGTGTCATTGGTGTCCCGTTGCCAATTGAAAAAATTATGCAGGGCTATGAACGGTTGCGGATGGGTGGTATTGAAAACCATCATGATCCTGCGTCTTTTGCCGCTGCCATCTTAACGACAGACACGATGACAAAAATTGTCTCTACAACATTGATCATCGACGGGTCAGAGGTAAACATTGTCGGCTACGCCAAAGGCTCAGGGATGATCCAGCCGAATATGGCAACGATGCTCGCTTATGTTATGACTGATGCAGCTGTAGACGGTGCTGATCTTTTTCAACTCTGGCAAGCTGTCATTCGCAAAACGTTTAACCGGATAAGCGTAGACGGTGATGCTAGCACCAATGATATGGCACTCATCTTGGCAAATGGTGCATCTGGTGTCCATCTCTCACCGTCGCATTCTGCTTGGGCGTCCTTTGCTGCTGCTGTGTATCGCATAACGCGTGAGCTCGCTCGGCTCATTGCACGGGATGGAGAAGGTGCAAGCAAACTGTTAGAAGTTGTCGTCAGCGGTGCAGCTTCTGAAGAAGACGCAGATAAAGTGGGACGAGCCATTGTTAATTCTCCCCTCGTCAAGACGGCTGTCTATGGTGAGGATGCAAACTGGGGGCGAATCGTCGCGGCCATCGGTTACAGCGGGGCACGCTTGGATACAGAGAAAGTCAGCGTGCGAATTGGAGATGTCCTCATCTTTCATGGTGGATCTGGTATCGCTGTGCATGAAGAAAAAATTAAGGCGTATCTTGCCGCTTCTACGATCCGTATTGAAGTGAATCTCGGTGTCGGTGAACACGAAGTCGAATGGTTTGGGTGTGATCTTACGGAAGGCTATGTAAAGATTAATGCCCATTATCGAACGTAGCTGTAACGTCCTTGAAACGTCAATCAATCGGCGCTTGTATAAAAAAATATTGTTTACGAAATAGAAGAGGAGTGCAGTCAATGGCAAGTCCTAAATGCCCTTGGATTATTAAACTTGGTGGCAGTATGATCGATCGTTTGGACCAAAAATGGTTCGATCGTTTTCGCGTTATCAGCGACGGTTCACCTCTGATTTTTGTGCACGGCGGCGGGAAAGCGATCGATGCACTGCTTTTATCTCTCGGGCACACCCCTCAATATCATCGAGGGTTGAGGATAACTGATAAGACGACGCTCGCCGTAGTCCAAATGGTCTTAAATGGTACCGTCAATTCAACCATTGTCCGCATGATGCAAAATGCAGGCTTTCAAGCCGTTGGTATATCAGGGATGGATGGAGGTCTTATCCAGGCTCAACAAACGGTAGACGAAACCTTGGGTTATGTCGGCCATGTTGTATCCATTCAACGTGCTTTATTAGATACACTTTTAGATCATGGTTATGTACCGATTGTCTCGCCGATTTCTTTGGGCCTTGACGGTATGCCTTTGAATATCAATGCCGATGAAGTTGCAACTGCGTTGGCCACGGTTTATGGTGCAAGACTTTGGCTGTTCAGTGATGTGCCGGGTATATATATCACAGAGGCATCCACTGGACAAAGACGGATCGTGCCTGCGCTTGATGCTAAAAGTGCGCAGGATATGATCGCATCTGGTATGATTACCGGCGGTATGATTCCAAAAGTAGAAAAGTCTTTAGAAGCTTTATTACAAGGTGTTCCGGAAATCTTTATTTTGCGCGGAGATGATGTAGAAGATCTTGAAAAATATATACGCGGCGAGGTCGTCGGCACACGCTTGGTGAGCGCGTCGGCTTCTAGTGAAGTGGTCGGAAGAACATAATCATCTTGACCAAAAGGAGAAAGAGCATGGGTGCACTTTTTGATACGTATCGGCGCTATCCAGTAGAAATCGTACGGGGAGAAGGATGTTATGTTTGGGATCGCAACGGGCGACAGTATCTTGATTTTACTTCAGGCATCGCTGTACTCAGTCTCGGCCATGCCCATCCTAAGCTCACAAACGTGTTGAAAACACAAGCTGAGATCTTATGGCATACATCCAACTTATTTTCTCATCCGTGGCAAGAAGCGTTGGCAGAAAAACTCATACACCATTCCGTGTTTGACCGTGTCTTATTTGTCAATAGTGGTGCAGAAGCGAATGAAGCAGCAATCAAGCTCGTCCGTCGTTACCGTTGGTTAAAAAATGGCAAACAACTGAATCCATCTCAATCGCCAATTCTTGTTTTTCAGCAGTCTTTTCACGGGCGCACGATGGGTGCACTTTCAGCGACGGCCCAGCCGTCTTTACAAGAAGGGTTTACGCCATTGTTGGACGGTTTTATGGCCTTACCCTATAATGATGCAGCGGCGCTTGAGGCCATTCACCCAGAGGTCACAGCGATCATGCTGGAGCTCGTTCAAGGTGAAGGTGGCGTACGACCAGCCGATGCCCATTGGCTTCAGACGCTTGTCGAGCGAGCGAAGGCGTATGATATTCCGATCATCGTCGATGAAGTGCAGACTGGCATGGGTCGTACGGGTCGGCTGTTCGCCTATGAAGCGTATGATTTTGAGCCAGATATCATGACGTTGGCGAAAGGGTTAGGGAGTGGTTTTCCGATTGGCGCCATGCTAGCCAAAGAATATTTGGCCGAAGCTTTCACTCAGGGAACGCATGGTTCGACGTTTGGCGGAGGTCCTCTGGCCACGGCTGTAGCAGGCGCTGTTGTCGATATCATTGCCCAAGATGAATTTCTTGCGAATGTTCGATCAAGAGCAGAGCGATTGATGACAGGATTGAACCAGCTTTTGAATCATACGTTGACATCTCAAGAGACCGGTATGACCTTGCGGGGTCTTGGTCTGTTGCTCGGTGTTGTTTTTTCCGATCTAGATGGTAAGACTGCACAAGCGCGTGTGGCGTGGTGGGTTGATGCGCTTCGAGCACGGGGCATTCTTGTTTTAACAGCTGGACGAGAGGTGATGCGTGTTTTACCGCCACTCATTGTCTCGGATCAAGCCATCGAACAGTTTTTATCTGCTTTTCAAGAAGTGATGCAGGCGGAAAGAAAAGCATGAAACGATACACCTTAAAATGACGAGGGTATCCGCCATATCATACGGATGGCTATTCTTACGGTCGAAGGAGAAAAATGTCTCATGTGTGGGCAAAGGATAGGGGTGAGAAGCAGTGGAGAAACTCAAGATGAATATGAAAAAAGTACTCGTTATTGGTTCCGGGCCGATTGTGATCGGACAGGCGGCTGAGTTTGATTATGCGGGGACCCAGGCATGTCTTTCACTAAAAGAAGAAGGCATCCATGTTGTATTGGTCAACAATAATCCGGCGACGATCATGACCGATCCAGAGATTGCTGATACCTTGTACATGGAACCATTAGATGACCGAGTTTTAGAGGATATTATAGCTAAAGAACGGCCCGATGGGTTGATGGCGTCACTAGGCGGTCAGACTGGGCTTAATCTCGCAAGCGCCCTTGCTGCTTCGGGTGTTCTTGAGGCTTACGGCGTTCAACTGTTAGGAACCCCGGTTGAAGCCATTCGTAAGGCTGAAGATCGGGCGCTTTTCCGTTCCCTTATGATGGAACTTTCGCTTCCGGTCGTCGCCTCGCAGACGGTCGAAACGATCGATGAAGGTCTCGCTTTTGCCTCGGAGATCGGTTATCCACTGATCTTACGACCAGCTTTTACACTGGGCGGTGAAGGTGGGGGCATGGTCACAGATGGCGCGACATTACGCGAAAAACTTCAACGTGCGCTTGATCGATCACCCATTCATCAAGTGCTGATCGAAAAAAGTATTCATGGTTGGAAAGAAATTGAATATGAACTGATGCGTGACGTAAGCGGTGATACGATCATCGTTACGACCATGGAAAACATTGACCCAGTCGGTGTGCATACGGGCGATTCGGCTGTGGTCGCTCCCATGCTTACCGTATCGGATGCGATGCGGAAAAAACTGGATGAAGCTGCCCGCACCATTGCGCATGCGCTCGGTCTCATCGGGGGCGCCAATGTGCAGTTTGCTGTTCATCCGGAAGAAAAACAATTTTATGTGATTGAAGTCAACCCGCGCGTATCGCGTTCCAGTGCTCTGGCTTCGAAAGCCACCGGTTATCCCATTGCCTATGCCACGGCGAAAGTCGCCCTAGGGTACCGGTTAGCTGAATTAAATCACCCACTTGTGCCTGGGAAGACATTATTGGATGCGCCACAGATCGACCACTATGTGGTTAAACTGCCGCGCTTTGCCTTTGATGTTTTTCCTGAAGCCGATTCATCGCTCGGAACACAGATGCAAGCAACGGGCGAGGTGATGGGGCTAGGAAAGACAGTGCAGCAAGCTTTTAATAAGGCGCTCCGTGCGCTGGATTTAGATCGTCTCGTTTACGATGCAGCATCGCTCGCTAAGCGTTCACATGCTTGGATCATCGATACACTTAAGACGCCTCGCGCCGATCGTCTTCTTGCCCTGTTTGCTGCCTTTTATCAGGGAATGACGGTTGAGGCAGTGACCCGTTTAACGTCGATGCATCCTTATTTTTTAACAATGATCCAAGAACTGGCAGAACTTAACGTCCGTCTCATTCAAGAAGCATCCTATTTTAAGACGTCGGGACGTTTACTGAACGCGGTGAATGAGTCGTTCGAAGATCGATGGACCTTGCTCTTCTCTGAAGTTAAGCACAAAGGCATCGGCGATCGAATCGTCGCCGGACATTGGGGGCTTGAAGAAGACGATGTGCGCCGCATGAGACACAAAGCGGGGCTATACCCGACTTTTTTTGTCCTTGATCCATATGGTGACCCTGCGCATCCACCTTTACCAAAGGTTTTTTACAGTGCCTATGAGACGACGTCTTTTTCTGATGATACAGGCTTAAACGATTGGCTTGGAACACCCGATCAGCCAGAGAAGCAAGCCATCGTTTTAGGATCGGGAGCTATCCGCATCGGTCAAGGTATTGAATTTGATTATGCAAGCGTACATGCACTTTTGGCGCTTAAGGCAGAAGGATATAAAACCATTGTCATTAATCATAATCCAGAGACGGTCTCAACTGATTTTTCGGTTGCTGATCGGCTTTACATGGAACCGCTCGCCTTAGAAGACGTATTAGATGTCATTTTTCAGGAACACGGCGGGAAGATCATGCTTGCTTATGGTGGTCAGGCCGCTTTAAATCTTGGGGAACCGCTGCGCCGATATCTTTTGCATGATCCTTCTGCCGCTCGCATGCAGGTTACCTTTGATTTAAGTACAGCGACCATTGAGACGTGTGAAGCACGCCAGCCGTTTTATGATCTGCTCGATGCGCTTTCCATTCCGCATCCGATGGGTTATTCTGTTAACAATCCCGAGACACTTCAGACCTTGCTTTCGACATTAGGATTTCCGATCCTGATACGTCCATCTTATGTCATTGGCGGCATGTCCATGATGATCATCAACGATGCAGAACAACTGCAAGATGCTTTAAACGGCGTGTTGGGAGAACAACTCGCACGTGGTGAGACGTTATTGGTCGATCGTTATATCGATGGCCTTGAATTTGAAGCCGATCTTTTGAGCGATGGTCAAGACATTTACTTGCCCGGATTTTTTGAGCATGTTGAACCGGCTGGCATTCATTCTGGCGATAGCATCGCAAAATTCCCAGCTCAAACATTAACGCCTGCCATCCAAGCCCAAGCTCGGACGTATGCGGAGCGCATTGCCCGGGCGCTTGATTTAAAAGGTCTATTAAACATCCAATATATTGCAACTGAAAACACTGTCTACGTCCTTGAAGTGAACCCTCGAGCTTCACGAACGGTGCCGATAGTCGGTAAATTGATCGGTCGGTCATTGGTCAAAGGGGCAGTGCAATGTGTCCTCGGGCAGCATCGTTTAAAAGACCTTGATTTTCCGGATCTCCATGAAAAAAAACGCCCTGTGGCCATCAAGGCGCCCGTTTTTTCTACGGAAAAATTATCGCAGGTCGATCCGCGGCTCGGTCCGTTGATGCGGTCGACAGGCGAAGTGTTGGCCGTAAGTTGGCATGAAAGCGATGCGCTCTATCGTGCGCTTGTTGAACGGCGGGCCCCATTGCTTGTAGATCTGAGCGCTCGGCCGCGCATCGCTTATTATGGGAATGAAGCGCATGTCGATGATACGTTGAGATTATTTAAGCATATCATCGACGTTGGGGGACAACTTTTATTACCGGAGTCTGTGCAAGCTCTGTTAGACCGTGCTACGGTGTCTATGCGCGTTCCATTGGAGGCGCTCATCTTTTACAAGGAAGACGTTGTATACGACGATCCATCGTGGTGGCGCACGCTGCAGCTACTCATTGCTCCGCATCTTAAAGGAGAGGGAAAAAACTCAGTCCATTTTCGACGGAAAGCGTCACACTATGGTATCCCCGTGGTCAGTTGCATCAAGACAGCGCAACTGTTACCGCTTCTTCGACGCATGGACGGTGTTGAAACACTTCAAACCTATAGCCAAGCGTTGATCGAACAAACCAAACGCGTTTCGACTAAACATTAATGATGGAATGAAGGGCAGAGGAAAGAGAGGGATAGATGGCATCGGCATCTTCAGATTCATGCAGATGATGTGGATCGATAAGAAGCGTTTTCATGCCTAAAGCAACAGCCGGTGCGATATCGTTTTGCCAGTTATCCCCAACACTCAACGCTTCTTCTGGCGCTGCTCCCGCAATGTGGAGCAGCCTTTTTAAATGCAACTCGGTCTTAAGGGGTTTTTCCGCAAGAAAAATCATCGTATCAAACACGTTCGTCAGACCTAATTTTCCGATGATCGCACGGCTGTCTTCTTCGGGGCTGTTGGTCATGAGCGCAACATGCGTACCGCTTTTTTTTAATGTTTCGATCCATTCACGCAGTCCCGGAATCGGACGCATATGAAAAGCGTCGCTTTGCATAAAGGCGCGCGTTTCATAAAAAGCTTGTCCCAGTCTTTCTTTACTGATACCGTAGTGAATGGCGACGGTCGCGGGTAACCACCATTGATCACCAATTAAGACGATATGCGGCTGGTGTGGATCAAGCTTTGGATGGTATGTTTTAGACCACGTCGCCTGATCTAAGCTTAAACCTTCCCAATTCCATACGGCTTCTGGCTTCAGTCGGCGATGGGCGATAATATGATCGTGTAAGGCATCATAGGCTCGGCCAATGCTCAGTGTGTGTTTACCTTCTAGACTATCTCGATAATCTTCCCAAAAAGATTGTGCATAGCGTTCGGGTAGTTTTTCTGCGATACGTTCTGCATAATAGTCGAAGTGATGGGTTTCTTCATAAATCGTACCGTCTAAATCAAAGACGATCAGTTTAAGAGAACTCGGTACGAACATCGATAGGCCTCCTCAACAGCTTTATCTATTCTAAAAACAGTATAACAGAACGTGCTTTCACCGACAATTTATTGAAAACATTTCTTAAAGCCCGTACGGTGTCCTGATAGGAGGTGCATGACGCGTTTTTTTTGGCTACAATAAAAGCAATGCGAAAATATGGTTGGATGATGGTATGATGGTATGATGGTATGATGGTACGTTGCTAAGCACGTTAATTTGATGGTATGGAAGTCGGTGTATACGATGCATGAGTCGTTATATAAAGATATTTTGGAGCATTTGCCGCTTGGGCTGATTATGATGAACGTGGAACGCGAAGTTGTTTATATCAATCCCCTCGCCAAGCAGCAGATGGGGCTCAAACAAGGGGAGAAGGTCCCTTATTGCTCATATTGCCGAGAACGGCCGGTATTGCCAGGAGAAGAACGATGTATTCTCATGCATGATGATGCTTTGCCAATTTTTGCTGCTCATATGCCTGTCTATGAGGGGAAGAGCGGCTATTTTCAAATGATGACAGAAAAAATTCACGTCAGCGGGACAACGCTTTATATTTTACTCTTGAGCGATCAGGCACTCATCCTTGAGGAAGAAAAAATCAAACTGCGTGAACTTTTACTAAAAGAATCGATGCGTGCAGAAGTCAAAGCGCATGAAGCCATGTCTAAAGAACTTCATGATGATATTGGTCAAATATTGTTTGGGGCATCGTTAATGGCTCAAAATCTCGCTCGACGTCCGCCAGAAGACGTGACGCCAGAAAAGCTGAAGAATTTATCCAAGCTGATCGACGATGCGCTAAGCCGTATCAAACGGTTAGCCAAAGAACTTCGTCCGACATTTATCGAACATTTGTCGCTCTCTCAAGCCTTACGACAAGCGGTACGCGACTGGCAAGCACTCTATGATGTCAATATCACCTTGCACATTGAACAATCTCTTTGTGATGCGTTATCCAAAGAAGTAGCGTTTGAGTTGTATCGCGTCCTACAAGAAGCTGTGCGGAATGCTGTCTCTCATGGGAAAGCATCGAATGTTGTCATTGACCTTGCTTGCCGTGATCAGCATCTTCTTTTTAGCGTGCTAGACAACGGACGCGGTTTTGATACGCATATGTCACACCCCGGTCTCGGTCTTTTTCACATGAAAGAACGGATCGAACGGTTCGGCGGAGAAATTCATTGGTTTTCAAAACATGGTGGACCAACCAAAGTTGAAGGCACACTGCCACTGCTTGAGGACCATCCATATCAAGAAAGAGAGGTCTAGTGATGAAGGCTTTAATTGTCGATGATCATGCGATTGTTCGAGAAGGTTTGGAACAACTATTGAAGGATGCCTTTTTTGTAGACGATGTTTTTTTTGCTGCAGATGGTGCTGAAGCATTGCGCATCGCTTATCAGATTGAGCCCGATCTTGTTTTACTTGATTTATCGTTGCCAGGAGGCCTCAACGGTTTGTCGGTCTTGCAAGAGCTGAGAAAAGTTTTGCCCAAGGCCAAAATCGTCGTTTTTTCGATGCATGATGAAATCGAGTATGTGCGTCGGGCATATGGATTAGGCGCAGATGGTTATATCGATAAAGGGCAAAAAGCAGAGAGTATCATGGAACATTTAAAGCATATTTTACAAGGTCAACCATCGTTTATTGTGCCATTAGACGTCTTGCAAGGGCGCGCTGATGATGACGATGATCACATCGGTTTGCCGCTGACGACTCGTGAAAAGGATATTTTTGTCTTGACAGTGCTCGGTCATTCGCAAAAAGAAATTGCAGAAAAACTTTCGATATCCCCTAAAACTGTGGAAAATCATCGCAGTAATATCAGTAAAAAACTTGGTACGCATAAAAAAAGCGATTGGCTGATGCTCGCCAAACGCTATCAATTGCTTGATCTATATGAATAGAAGATCGTGTATCATGTCCATGAAGCTAATCATCCAGTCGTTTAAAAGTCTCTCTGGACATGGTTGCTTAATGCTTGGCCTTGTTGGGTGGAAAAAGGGCAACTTTTAAAATCTTGAAGTTTAAGATGAGGAAGCGGGTGAGTTGAAAAAGGCGGCATTTGCGCAAAAATGGATTCAAATCGACACGAGCCACTTGCATATGCGCTCGCTTAGCCATCTCTTCTGTGCGCGCATAGGTGTAAAGGTGTGCTTGTGTTGTTTCGACGGTGTGCGTTTCTGGAAGTTGCGATGGTGTGGTTGATAGTTGGCTCATAACAACCTCTCCCTTCATTTTTTATATATGAGTTTTATATATTAATCTTTTTATAAAAGGCTGAGTGGCTTAACCGGGGATTTTGGACCAACCGGGTAGACCTTTCATTTTGTACATAAAGGCCGTGTGCAACGAGCGTTTGATCCAGGCACCAGCGATACCCAATTCTGCGCGGGTAACCTCTAAGTTACGGCCAGTCTCTGGGTACGTTTTAAAGTCCTTGGCAACCGGATACATGATCATCGAAGCTGCTTCACCATTCCAAATCGATTTGGCGACTGAAGCAATACAGGCCCCCGGAAGATTGGTAAGCGGTGCTTCATGGGATGGTGCACGACCATTGATGAGATCAATGATATTCATGGCCACAGCTTCACCGGTCATGCCAGCAGTCATGCCTGTACGTGGTGCTGTTGCGGTGATGTCTAGACCACTGGGGCTTTTATACGGTTTGGAGATGGTGCCTACCGGCGCAAAAGCGATCCCGGCAGCAAACATATTGGGGTACCTTGGATTTTGATACGTTTTTGGCCAGTCTTCTGGTTCGATGTCTTCCCAACGCTTGCCGTACGTACCATCTACGAGCATAAAACCTGCTGGGTTCGTCATCTCTTTAGTGATATCTTGTCCGTTTCCATCGATATAACGGAGCGGAATGCCTTTGAATTGTGGGATGAGCATCGCAAAGTCAAAATCGATGGTCCCAACTTTACCACTGATGGTTTCGTAGTGCGCTTTTCCGTGTTCGACTTTGGTGATGGCTGTTTGCACTTGCCAATCGATGCCGAAGGACTTGAAAAGTTCTGTCGCAAAACGCTCAGAATCAGCGAGTCCGCCACCTTTTTTCCAATGCAGCCCATCAACACCAAAATCTCCGAGCGCCGGTTCATTGGAGACCCAAAGAATTTCTGCACGATCGCGAAGTCCACGACGTTTTAAATCGTTATGAACGTTGGTAATATACTCAAATGCTGCGCCTTGACACGTCGCCATGCCGTGACCGGTACCGATCACAAATTTTATTTTCTCACCTTGACGCATCCGATCCAACGCATCGATGTAGGCTCGGCGCGTTTCTTCAGCATGTCCTGCGGTGCAGATGGAGTGAGAGGTGCCTTCGTCTGGTCCCATACCAGGCGTTCCCGCAAAGTTTAAAAGAGGCCCGGTACCATTGACCAAATAATCATAAGGAATCTCTTCTCTTTTACCGCTTTTCACGTGTTCGATGACGACGTACTGATCATCCGGGTGAATTTCGCGAGCGTACGCTTGTTTGTAGGTAATGCCTTTACGTTTGTAGACGGGGGCGAGAGGGAAGGTCGCTTGTTCAGCACGCATATTGTCAATGCCAACCCACACCAAAGATGGTTGATACGTAAAACGTTCGGCCGGTGTGACCATGATCACATCATAGTCGCTTCCGAGGTGTTTACGTAAAAACAAGGCGGCTGTCTGTCCAGCGAATCCCGAGCCAATGACGACGATATTTTTCATCATAACCTACCTCCTTAACGGATATATCCGCGCCTTATGTGGCAAGAACCATACAATGAGTTCATAAAAGTGACGCATCCTTGATCAAACTGTTAACGCATTCACATTGAGTATAACGCGAAAATACGGGTTGGGGTATAGGGTGAATCACCTATTTTAAAGCGTTTTCAAAAATTTTTAACGCTTTTTGCCTGATGTTTGTATAAGCCATCTGCGAAGTGATCAAATTAAAAAGGAAAGATGTGGTTGCTAGAAGGTTTTTGTGTTTTTGATCACATAGTGATTCGAGGCAGTGATGGTTACAGGTCAACTTTTTGTCGTTTTTGGTATGCGATGATCAAGGAGGCGCTCGAGAGATGGATCCGGTATTGTTAAGCCGTTGGCTCACCTTTGTAACGCTTGGCTTTCATATTTTATATGCGACGATCGGTGTTGGTCTGCCTTTGATGATCGTTTTGTATCATTGGTTAGGCATCAAAACGGGTGATGATGATTATAGACTGATGGCCCGCCGTGTCACCCGTGGGTTTACGGTAAGTGTGGCGGTCGGTGTGGTCACGGGAACAGCGATCGGCATTCAGCTCAGTCTTCTCTGGCCACGGTTTATGGCACTGGCTGGGGAAGTGATTGCCCTGCCGCTTTTTCTCGAGACATTTGCTTTTTTCATCGAAGCGATCTTCTTAGGTGCATATGTTTATGCATGGGGGCGATACAAAAGTCCACGTCTGAACCTCATGTTACTCATTCCGGTTGCCATCGGTGGCGCGTTTTCTGCTTTTTTTATCACATCCGTCAATGCTTTTATGAATACACCTCAAGGTTTTGTGCTGACGCCAGAAGGGCTTGCCAATATACGTCCGCTCGCAGCTATGTTTAATCCGGCGACGCCCACCAAAGTATCCCATGTCCTTTCGAGTGCTTATATGACGGCTGCGTTTCTTCTTGTTTCGATCAGTGCTTGGGGATATCGGCGCGCGACATCCGAGGAGATACGTTCGTATTATCGGAAAGCGCTCAAAGTTGCGTTGGTCAGTGGACTTGTTTTTTCCCTTGCGACAGCGCTGATCGGTGATTTTTCAGGTAAATTTCTTGCTGTATACCAACCGGAAAAGCTTGCCGCTGCGGAATGGCTTTTCCAAACCGAAGAAAAGGCGCCACTTCTTCTTTTTGGTTGGTTGGGAGAAGGTGAGCGCATTGTTGGCGCGCTTTCGTTTCCGTTTGCTTTAAGTTTTTTGGCGCACGGAACGCTAACCGCTAAAGTGACGGGACTCGATCAATTCGATCGCGATGTGTGGCCGCCCCTCGTCATCCATTATTTTTTTGATTTAATGGTATTCATTGGTGTTTTTCTTATCATGCTAGCCCTATGGATCCTTTGGGTTATGCATCGTCAAGAAAAGAAAACCACTGATCCACAAGCGCATCAAGCGTTCAGTGGCACGTTAAAAAGATGGCAGACCGGCCTTCTGATCGTATCTGGACCGTTATCTTTTTTGGCCATTGAACTTGGTTGGATCTTTGCAGAGATGGGACGGCAGCCATGGATTTTGCGTGGGTATATGCGTACCACTGAAGCTGCAACGACTGCTAGCGACGTCGGCTGGTTGCTCGTGCTTTTCGTTTTGCTTTATACGTTTTTAGGGTTCGGAACGCTTGTGATCTTAAGGCGTATCGCTAGACGACCGACCTTGAGCGAAGAACGTTTGCGGTTGCGCTCGTAAGAAAAGGATACACACTGATTGAGCAAAGCGTATGAACGTTAGGGATAGGCAAGCATTTTTACAGATTGTGACTTGTGAGGTGAATTCAGTTGGATATCACGATGGTCGGTCTTTGGGTCCTATGGACGTTTTTGTATGGTTATTTGATTTTAGGCTCTATTGATTTTGGCAGTGGTTTTTACTGGGCTTATGCAGCTTATCGACCTTTAGGCAAAGGGCTTCGGGCGCTTATTGCCCGTTTTTTAAACCCGGTGTGGGAAGTGACCAATGTTTTTTTGGTTTTCTTTTTTGTCGGCATCGTCGGTTTTTTCCCGGAGGTAGCTTATTACTATGGAAGCGGGCTGCTCGTCCCCCTTTCGATTTCGATCATATTACTCGCGATCCGTGGCGCGTTTTATGCCTTTTTTGCCTATAGTGGTGAAGAAAAACGTTATCTTTTAGGGCTTCACGGTCTGGCTGGTCTGTTTGTGCCGGCCTCGCTCACCACGGTGCTGATTGCATCGGAAGGCGGGATTATTCTTGTCGAGGGTGATCATGTTCTTTTTTCAGGCTGGACGCTCTTTACGAGCCCGTTTGCCTGGAGCGTGGTGGCCTTAGCATTGGTCAGTGTGCTTTTGATTGCTGCTGTCTTTTTATCCGCTTATGCGCAAGTTGCTGGCAATGTTGAGGCGGAAGCTGTTTTTAGACGCTACAGTCTTACGCTTTATCCGCCAGCGGTGATCATCGCCCTATGGGTTATTTGGATGATGCGCCGCGAACATCGGTGGCATTATGAACAATTGTTAGGTGTCGGTTGGATCTTTTTGATTTCATTGATCATGGCCGCGGTGGCTTACGGTTTAATGATACGTCGATCGTATACGGCGTCTTTTGTGATGCTCGCCATTCAATATGGACTCGCCTTTTACGCATATGGATTTGCGCACTTGCCGTATGTATTGTACCCATACCTTACCATACAAAAAGCGTTCGTCAATGAAGCCATGGCTCAGGCCTTAGTCATTGGATTTATACTTGGGCTTGTCATTTTGGTCCCTTCTTTCATGGTATTGATGAGATTATTCGTCTTTAATCGACGGTATGTACAAGGTGTGGTGTCGAAAATGAAAGGGGGCGAATCATGAGCGACTTTTTTGTTTTTTATGCGCCGCCCCTTGTTTTGTTCTTAAGTGTCTTTGGGGCATTTTACTTATCCAAAGTGATCACCAGTTCGCGTCGTGTGAAGCGTTAATCATATTCAGATAGACTTATACTGTATGGGCGCGGATAAACGTGATCGATCTTTGTTCACGGGAATCTTCATTCACAGAAATTTTTAGACTGGATCGAATAGGGCATGGATCGTTTGCCGTCTACCTGCCGTATACCATGAGCAAAAACGCTATGGTGTACGGTTTTTCTAATTGTTGAACGGTAGGAGGTCTAAATGCGGACGTGCCTTCATACGGTGTTAACAAGAACGTACCAACTCAGGTGAAGGATATGTTGGAGAACATGAAGGATGCTCTACCTTACTTTTTATCCTATTTGCCCGATGGGTTGCAGTTCGCACTGTCAAATTATTGGCGTGTGAACGGGATGCACACAGAAGAAATTCGTATGCGCAGTGAACAACCGATTGAATTAATCGCACATCATGTATCGGGTTTTTTGACGCGATCTGGGAAGCTTTCACTGGATACGCATGAAGGACTGGTCATCAGACGCGAGGAGCTGCGGGCTTTCTTAGCAAAAATGGTAGATTTTTCACTTTATACATTGGAAGAAGAATTGCGCCGTGGGTATATCACCATCGCAGGTGGGCATCGCGTCGGTTTGGCCGGTCAAGCTGTTCTTCGAAATGGCAAAGTCGATCATTTAAAAGCGATCAGCAGTCTTAATATTCGTCTGGCACGGGCACGCCTAGGGGTGGGGGAAGCATTTCTACCCTATATTTGGTATAAAACGCGCGTAGCACAGACGCTTATCGTTTCTCCGCCACGTGCTGGAAAAACAACGCTCCTTCGTGATTTGGTGCGGATTTTAAGCAAAGGGGAGCGACGTTTTGATATACCACCTCAGCGCATTAGTTTAATCGATGAGCGTTCAGAGATCGCGGCCTGTGTGGACGGTGTGCCTACGCTGGATGTTGGACCCCGCACCGATGTGCTTGATGCTTGCCCTAAAGTCGAGGGGATGATGATGGCCATACGTTCTTTAGGGCCCGATGTGGTGGCTGTTGATGAGCTGGGAGGGGCAGAAGATATGGAAGCAGTGGACGCGGCACGTCGATCGGGGGTGAGTGTGTTGGCAACGATCCACGGGGCGAGTCTGGATGAAGTGATGCGCCGTCATCATGTTTCTAGGCTTTTGGAAAGCGGTGCCTTTGAACGCATTTTGATTTTCAGCCGGCGTCGTGGACCACTGACGTTAGAAGCGATCTATACACTGGGAAAAGACGGAGCGATGATCAAAGCGCATCTTAAGGCTAGCGAAACAGGGTTGGTAGGTGATAGAAGGTGAGTTTTCGCTTAACCATCGGCTTGTTGTTCTTAACGTTATTCAGTTGGATAGGTTGGGATATGGCACGTCGCTATGGGCAGCGCGTTCAACTGATCATTGCTTTAAAAAGTGCCTTGACCACTTTAGAAACAGAGATTGTCTACGCTCAAAATGGGCTTCCAGATATATTTAAACGCCTGGCCCAAACGGAGTCTGAGCTTCTTGCTTCCTTTTTTGTGGCGACCCATCAAGCGCTTGCTGACGGAAAGAGACATCTCCTTGACGTTTGGTCTGAGCTTTTTGACCGTCTGCCTTTAAAACGGTATATCGGTCTTCGTGAAAAAGAAGCGCTTATGGATTTGGCCCGTTCGCTGGGACAATATGACCGATTTTCTGAACAAAAACGCATTCAACTGACGCGCTTTGAATTAGAAGAAGCGTATCGAGAAGCGAAACAAAATCATGAACGTTATGGCAAAATGGCGCGCACGATGGGGGTACTTTTCGGTCTTTTGATCATGATTTTGTTTTGGTAAGGGTAAATGTTGTGTGGGGAAGGTGGGTTCGGTGTGGGGCCGGATATTCAGACACTTTTTACCATCGCCGGAATTGGGATTATTGTCGGTATGTTTCATTCCGTTCTGAAGATGGTCGGTAGGGAAGATTGGGCCTACTGGCTGTCACTTATCGGTTTTGTGATCGTTTTATATATGGTCGTTAATTATATTCAAAATTTATTTCAACATATTCAACGTGTTTTTCACTTTTTTTAGTCGAAAACGTTACGGGCGGATTGAACGAAAAGGTGGGTGGGAAGCGTGACCATCATGCAAATCGTCGGCATCGGTCTTACGGCGACAGCGCTGGCCCTTCTCGTGCGCGATGAACGACCACTTTTTGCCTATTTTATCACACTTGTAGCAGCGATCATTATTTTTATCAGCGTCTTGACCAATGTCCAAAAAATTATCGATCTGATTGTACGACTTTCGCAACGTGCCCATGTCAATGCCTTGTTTACGGCGACAATTTTAAAAATCGTAGCGATCGCCTATATCGCTGATTTTGCTGCGCAGATTAGCCGTGATGCTGGCGAGACGTCCATTGCCGGGAAAATTGAACTGGCAGGCAAGGTTATGATTTTGATGATGGCTATTCCGATCTTGGAGGCGATGATTGAGACGGTGCTCGCACTCATTCCTATTTAATTTAATTAATTTAACAACCGTTCTAACATGGTTAAACATGCATACATGTCGTACCCCATGGGACGACAAAAGCTGATCCATGTGGGTGATTTGAGCCAATGGTAGGTATGTCGGTATGAAAAGACGGTGTAGGAGGTGAACATGTGTCAAAAACATTTTTTTCGAGCAGAATTGATCAAAAGATCATCTTTTATGGATTGCTTGTGTTTTTTGTCTATGGATGGACAGGATGGTCGATACCTGTGACAAATGCTCAAGGCATGGATTCGTTCCATGCGCCAAAAGATGAATGGCAGCGTGATCAGAAAACGGTGGAACGTGATCGAGTAAACGCGGGCAGTTCGCGCATACAGGAAACGACCAGAGACGACACACAGCGCTTAGATATGTATGATCGAAGTCATCCCAACGTCTGGATCGATCAAGTCTTGCAAACGGAGATTCAATCGCTCGATCTTTCGGATCTCGAACGCAGTTTTCAAGAAGTTCGTCAGTCGTATCAACACTATTTACCAGCGCTTAGACATACGATCGTCCAAGATGCGGTGAAGGATCCGCAGTCATTTTTTAGTTGGTCTCGTC
The DNA here is from genome assembly GCA_034007185.1 of Candidatus Carbonibacillus sp. Taxonomy (GTDB): domain Bacteria; phylum Bacillota; class Bacilli; order Thermicanales; family DSM-22653; genus Carbonibacillus. The sequence continues at coordinate 20,061 of JAVERJ010000004.1, forward strand.
TCGCGAAGGCGCTTTGGCAATACATATTCGATGAAATTCGTACTTTGTTTGGTTTACTTGGTACCATCTTGCTTTTGTCGTTGTTTGCTGTGTTGCTTCAGCAAATACAAAATGCATTTGAAGAAAAAAATGTGAGCCGTATTGCACAATATATTACGTTTACTGTATTGGCTGTCCTTGTCTTAAATAGCTTTTATATGACTGCTCAAGCAGCTCGTGAAACGATTGATACGCTGACCCATTTTATGTTGGCACTTTTCCCTGTGCTGTTGACTTTAATAGCAGCGGGCGGGGCGCTGGGCACGATTGGTTTTTTTCACCCTTTTGTTCTTTTTCTAGTGAATGCCAGCGTGGTGCTCGTGGACAAAATTGTTTTTCCACTCTTTTTTTTAGCAGCCTTTTTGCTTTTAATCAGTCTGTTTACAGAATACTACCAGCTTTCACGCTTAGGTATTTTGATGCGTCGGGTAGGTGTTGCTGTTTTAAGCATTTTTTTTACGATTTTCTTAGGTGTGTTATCGGTACAAGGGACGGTCGTATCGGTTACCGATGGGGTGACACTCAGAACCGCTAAATACATTGTATCCAATGTGATACCGGTTTTTGGCCGAATGTTTTCAGATGCCACCGAGACGGTCATGGGCGCATCGCTCCTCGTCAAAAATGCTGTGGGGCTGTTTGGCATATTGATGTTACTGATCATAGCGATTTTCCCAGCGGCAAAGGTATTGGTTGTAGCTTTTGTTTATCAGTTTGCTTCAGCGGTTTTGCAACCGCTTGGTGATAACCCAGTGACTGCTTCTTTAGAAGTCATTGGCCAAGGGCTGATGTATATTTTTATCACTCTCGTCACGGTATCGCTGATGTTTTATTTAACACTGCTCATTTTGTTGATGGCATCAAACAGTGTGGTTATGTACCGTTAGAGGGCGTTAGAAGGGGAGGGGGAATGCATCTTGGGGGCTTGGATGGTTCAACTGGTGATGATTGTGCTTTTGGCGACCATGATCGATATGTTGTTACCGAACTCGGAGATGCGACGTTACACGCGTTTTGTCTTATCTCTCATGATCACGCTTGCGCTGATCGACCCCGTTTTTAAATTTTTTTCTTTAGAACCGCTTCAAGGGGATCTCCTCAAGGCCATCTCCTTTGCGCCTTCCGAACATGGTTTTTATCAAAAGGGTATGACCGATCTTCAAATGATAGAAAAAAACGGTACACGCATTCGTCAACGATTGGAAGATCAAGCTTTTGACATCACCCGTCACAACATGGAGTCAGCGCTTGCCGATAAGATTTTAGAAGTCACAGGGGAACAAAATCGGGTCGCCCTTGTTTTTAAAAACCAAGAACTTGAACGGATTGAGGTCTATTTACTGGGACAGGTTCATAAAAAGAGTAACAAGGACGCGCTTTTCTCATCTACCCTTACCATACAACCGATCGAGGTTCAACCGGTTGATGTGGCAGTCTCAAAGATAGGGGTCGATGATGAGCGTCAAGGTGAAGATGCGCTTCCTCAGCCCGCGTTCAATGCCATATCCGATCAGGCGGTGGATGCTGAGCTTAAAGCGCAGATTCAGGCCCTTGTACAAAACACATTTGCACTGAATGGTGTACCCATTCATGTGTACAGACCATGACAAATGGAAGGAGCGTGAAGGTTAGTATGTCCTAAGAAAGTCCTAACCACGCCGGAAAACAGGTAGAAGCCATGCGTTATGTTGTAACATATGATTTTTTGAAGGTACCAAGATGATGAGCAATAAAGGTGCCGGTGAGGGTAGGTGGGGCCTTTGAAATGGACGCAAGATGCATGGAGTGCGCACATCAAAAAATACCGCTGGCCGTTTATGTTGGCGGTGATTCTACTATTCCTCTATATGTTGAGCCAGTTGAATGGAGAAAAGCGCGAGAACCCCCCCCCAGCGCAAGCCGTCAATGACATGAAACCATCCATTGATGCGGTTATGGAGGCGTATGAGCAGTATTATGAGAACATGTTGCGAGACATTTTGGAAGCCATTGTCGGCGTTGGCGATGTGAGCGTGATGGTCAATGTCGATGCTACACCGGAGCAGGTATTCGAAAAAAACACGCGTAAATCAACACAACTGACACGTGAATCGGATCGTCAAGGCGGCTCGAGAACGGTCGAAGACACCTCTGTCGATGAAGAAGTGCTGCGGATGATGCAAGGATCAAAAGAAGACCCAGTCGTGGTAAAAACGCTGAAGCCTAAAATACGCGGTGTGGTTGTTGTGGCGCGGGGGGCAGACAATCCGACGATCAAACAATGGATCTACGATGTTGTCAGTCGCTCGCTGGATGTCCCGCCGCATCGAATATCGGTCGTTCCTAAAAAAATAGCGGGTCGCGATTAACGATGACAATCAACCAACCGTGCAAAATGATAGAAATAAGGAGGACTTACGATGTCAGCCAAAAAACAAACGATGTGGCTTTTATCGATGTTGACGCTGCTTGTCGTTTTATCTGTATACTATTTGTTCTACACGGATCCCCAAGGAGGCGTGGATCGCGCCCTTCAAGAGGATCCCAAGCACGCCCAGTCATCTGAAATAAGCGATGAACCTTCCAAGGATACGCCTGTTGTGACAGTGTCGGAAAGCGATGACTTTTTTGCGAGCGCCCGACTCATGCGTGATCAGCAGCGTGCAAAAGCGATGGAAGAATATTTTGCTTTAATCGATAACGGTGGGGAAAGTGCGGCGAAAGAAGCAAGTGCAAAAATTGATGCTTTACAAGATGCAGAATCGAAAGAATTGATGGTTGAATCGTTACTTAAGGCCAATGGTTTCCAAGACGTCGTGGTTATGGAAAATAATGGAAAAGTGAGTGTTGTGGTGCGCGCGCCTGATCTTAAAAGTGAAGATGTTGTAGGTATCATCAAGACGGTCAGCCAAAACATGAATGTAACGGGTACAGCCGTGACTGTCAGTTATCGACCGTAACGCTAGCCAGATCAGCCTTTTTCTCAAGCAGGACCGGATAGAAACAGCGAGATGTGCTCATCTCGCTTTTTATTTTTCGTTGTGAGCGTTGGCCAGCTATGATATAATGACCAAGATCATGACCAAGATTTGTCTATGTCATAGGAGTGGTGTCATGTTTACATTGCGTGAAATTAAAGAACTGATTCGTACCCTTGATGGCTCATCTCTAACGCATATTGAACTGGAGCGAGAAGGTGAAAGACTTATTTTGAAAAAAGAACGGCCACATAAAGCGGCAGCGTCGATAGGCGGGCAAGCGACAATCGATGGCTATGTGGCTGTGCCTCAACCGCTAGCCAATCTTCAAGTGCCCATAGGTTCAACGACAGAAGCCATTGGCTCAAAGACCTCTGATGATGCAAGCCACGGAACAAAAGAAGAGACGGGCGATGAGGCTGGCATTACGTTCATTAAATCACCGATGGTCGGAACGTTTTATCGGGCTCCCAACCCTGATGCGCCACCTTATGTCAATGTTGGTGATGCCGTTCAACCCGATACGGTTGTCTGCATCATTGAAGCGATGAAATTGTTCAACGAGATTGTAGCTGACGTTAAGGGAACGATTGTTGAAGTGCTGGTGCAAAACGGAACACTCGTCGAATACGGTCAACCTTTATTTAAGGTGCGTACCACATCATGATCCGTCAATATTATTTTGTTTACTGAACGCATCTTGATGCCCAAGCGTGGCGTTGGTTAAGGAGGCGGAACGTTTTTGTTTAAGAAAATGCTTATCGCCAATCGCGGTGAGATCGCCGTACGAATCATACGCGCGGCGCGTGAATTAGGGATTCGAACGGTTGCTATTTATTCTGAGGCAGACCGCAAGGCCAAGCATGTTGAGCTGGCAGATGAAGCGTACTGTGTTGGAGGAGCATCACCGAAAGAAAGTTACTTAAATATGACGAATATTATCACGCTTGCGACTTCAATCGGAGTCGATGCGATCCATCCGGGGTATGGATTTTTAGCGGAAAATGCGCATTTCGCTGAACTTTGCGAACTTGTTGGCATTACATTTATTGGTCCATCTGCTGAAGCCATTGAAAAAATGGGTGATAAATCCATCGCCAAAAAGACTGTTCAGAAGGCAGACGTCCCAACGGTTCCCGGATCTGAAGGGCTGATTCAAGATGAAGATGAGGCGCTTCTTGTTGCTCAGTCCATCGGTTATCCTGTCATCATTAAAGCGACGGCCGGTGGGGGCGGACGGGGGATGCGCGTCGCCACCAACGATGATGAACTTCGACACATGTTTCATCTGGCACGCCGTGAGGCTGAAGCAGCTTTTGGGAATTCTGGCGTTTATCTAGAAAAATTTTTGGTACGTCCTCGACATGTTGAAGTGCAAATTATGGGTGATCGTCATGGACATGTCGTACATCTCGGTGAAAGGGATTGTTCTTTGCAGCGTCGTCATCAAAAATTGATGGAAGAAGCCCCTTCGCCAGCAGTGAGTCCTGAGCTGCGGCAGAAGATGGGAGAAGCAGCGGTCCGGGCAGCTCAAGCCGTACAATATGTTGGAGCAGGTACCGTTGAATTTTTACTGGATGAAGATGGACAGTTTTATTTTATGGAGATGAATACTCGGATTCAGGTTGAACATCCTGTCACCGAATGGGTGACGGGGATTGATCTCATTCAAGAGATGATTAAAGTCGCGTATGGTCACCCGCTTTCATTTACCCAAGAAGACGTTGAACTCCGTGGTTGGTCCATCGAATGCCGTATTAATGCTGAAGATCCTAAGCGTCAATTTATGCCAACGCCTGGTCGAATTGAACGTCTGGTTTTACCGGGTGGTTTTGGTGTGCGGGTTGATACCGCTTTAGAAAGCGGGACGACGATTCCACCGTATTATGATTCGATGGTTGCGAAGCTGATCGTTTGGGCCCCCAATCGTTTAGAGGCGATTCAACGGATGGAGCGCGCTTTGAGTGAACTGGTTGTCGAAGGTCCGGGACTGCATACGACGCGTGAATTTTTACTCGATCTTCTCGCCGTCCCTGAAGTTCGGACGGGAAACGTGCACACCAAGTTTTTAGAAGAGCGGATGAAGACGGCCGCCGATAAACTGGACAGTCCTACTGGCTTACGTTAAACTAAGTTGAGAGGATGGTAGGTAAGCATGGAGAAAGTGGGTCAGCAAGGCGAGATCAAAATAGCTGAAGAAGTGATCTCGCTTATCGCTCAGATGGCTGCTCGTGATGTTCCAGGTGTCTACAGTTTAAGTGAAGATGATCGATCAAGTTTTGTTGGACGTTTGACGGGTGGTGCGTCCCGTAGTCGATCCATTCATCTTGAGAATGGATCGGCATCGATCGAAATGGCCATTGTCGGTACGTACGGCTTTGATCTTCTCTCCTTGGCTCGTGCTGTACAGCAGGCGATCAAGGAGGCAGTTGAGGCCATGACGGGTATGACAGTGGCACGGGTGGATGTAACCATCGTTGATGTTCGGCCTTCTTAATCTATGGAAAACGGAGGTGCACCGATGAATGCATTCGACCGGATTGCTTTAAAGTTTTATGCAGGGCTTATTTTAGTGCTGATGCTTTTATGGCTGGTGATTGGACTCGGTCTGTTTGAAACGCGTGTTTATGATGTGATCAGTTATATTTACCAATCGATGACGGCCAAATTGATCATTCTGGTGATCGATGCAGTACTGTTGCTATTATCGTTGCGCTTTTTGTGGGTTAGGCACAAACCCCGTCAGATCGCCGCTCTTGCTGGTCGTAATGAATATGGTGAGACACGCATTGCGCTTAGCACGTTTGAACAGCTGGCGAGTCGAACGGTGCAAAAAATACCTGGTGCGCATGATGTAGACGTGCGGTTTAAACCGTCTGAAGTCGACGGCTATATGTTTTATATAAAAATTGGCGTTGATGGTGATCAAAACATACCACAATTGATCGAACGCATTCAAAAAGAAGTGAAAGAAAAAGTGGAAAGCATCACGGGTGTTGAAATTGCCGAAATCTCGGTGCTCGTTCACGAATCAAAACCCCCTGTGGAAACGCCTGTTCGTCGGCGTGTAGAATAGGAGGGTTACCATGTGGGAACGCTTAAGACCACACTGGGGTAAAATACTGGGTACATGCTATGCCTTGTTTTTAAGTCTTGTTTATTTATTTTTTGGTATGGGTCGCATGCTTGTCGTGGCTCTTATCATGTTTTTAGGCTATTGGATCGGTGGGCGGATGGACCAAAAAGAGCAATTGAAAGACTGGCTTTATAAAATGTTGCCTGCTTCTTTTTTTGAACGCGATCGAACTGAACGGACGCACTATAAAGAGCGTTGAGATGACCTGTAAGACATGGAGGGAAAAAGCTGCGCATGAAACGCCAGGAGGCAAGAGCGCTCGCGCTTCAAGTGTTATATCAAATGGATCTTTTGCACATCGACCTCGATGAGGCCCTTGCTACCCTTGACCTCACCCGCGAGCAGGCACCGTATGTCGTGGCTTTAATCGAGGGTTGGATCCACCATCAAGCGGTCATTGATGAAACCATCAAGACACATCTCATCGGTTGGGAGATGGATCGGTTACCGATCATTGATCGTGCCATTTTGCGCATTGCGCTCGTTGAACTTTTGTATATACCCGATGTCCCTCAAAAAGTCGTTATCGATGAAGCTGTGGAACTTGCAAAAACGTATAGCGATGAACGTGCGCGTATTTTTATTAATGGCGTCTTAGCAAGTGTGGTGAACGATGAAAGCACTCCTCGCCTTTGATACAAGCAACTATCGCACGTCTGTTTGTCTTTTAGCCGAAGATGGAACATGCCTTTACGAAAAACGACAGCTACTAGAAGTCGCCCCTGGAGCGCGAGGGCTTCGTCAGCAGGAAGCTGTCTTTCAACATCTTCGGGCGATACCTGTCTTAATGAGCGATATGCCTAAAGGTATGCACCTTTTGGCGACAGCGGCCAGTACCCGCCCACGTCCCGTTGAAGGTTCTTATATGCCCGTGTTTGAAGTAGGACGAACCATGGCTGAGACGATCGCTTCTTTGCATGCCGTCCCTTTTTATGCGACGTCCCATCAAGAAGGACATATCGCTGCGGCACTTCAAGAATCGCTTCATGAGCGTTTTTGGGCTGTCCATTTATCCGGCGGGACGAGTGAATTGTTAGACGTACACTCTGAAGATGGTGGCTTTGCCATCACAGCCGTAGGCGGGACACTGGATTTACATGCGGGTCAATTGATCGATCGAGTGGGTGTGCGAATGGGTTGCCCTTTTCCTGCTGGATTATGTTTGGAACATTTGGCTCAACAGTATGTCGAACGTTGGCCTAGGCATTCAACACATGCAGCGCTGAATGCAGAAGGCGTGCTGCCCCGAACGACTGAGACCCTCCGCCCATCCCTTCATGGCGCGTATTTTCACCTCTCAGGCGCAGAAAATTACTTTACGCGTCAACTCGATATGGGTGAAGACCCCCAAAAAGTAGCTTTTTATCTATTAAAGTTTTTAAATGATACCCTCACCATGGCACTGGATCATTTGCTTAGGCAAGAGAGAAGACCGATTGTCTTAAGCGGTGGGGTTGTCGCCAATCGCTTATTGAGACACGCATGGCAAGAGACGTTTGAAAAACGTGTTCCTCTTTACCTTGCGCCAGTTGCTTATGCTGGAGATAATGCACTGGGTGTTGCGCGTATTGCGCTCAAGCGGTGGCGGAAAGATTCTAAATAAGAAAGGAAGACGGTCTGTGCAAGCGCAACTGATGGATGGGCGGCGTCTCGCTCAACTTTATAGAAAAAAAATTAAAGAAGATGTTTTAGAACTTGCCCAAACTGGTATATCGCCGCGTCTGGTGGTCGTATTGATCGGATCTGATCCGGCTTCTTTAACGTATGTTCGAAATAAAGTGAAAGCAGCCCAAGATGTCGCCATGCGGTCAGAAGTATTAACACTACCGGAGACGGTTCAAGAAGAAACACTTTTACGTACGATTGAACAGTTAAGTGCAGATGATGATGTCGATGGGATACTCGTTCAGCTGCCGCTTCCTCGCGGTTTGGATAAAAACAAAGTCATCGAGCGGATTGCTCCCGAAAAAGATGTTGACGGTTTTACATATCAAAATGTCGGACGCGCTGTGCTCGGTAAAGATGATGCCCTATATCCATGTACACCACAGGGGATTCTGGCGCTGCTCGATGCTTACAACGTTCCTCTTTTAGGGGCAGAAGCCGTTGTCGTTGGACGGAGCGATATTGTGGGTAAACCGGTCGCTCAGCTTCTTTTATATC
>JAVERJ010000183.1:0-4319 GCA_034007185.1 Candidatus Carbonibacillus sp.
AGGATAACCATAGGGCGGTGTGTACGGTGCATGATAGCCGGGCGGCGGGGTGTAACTGGGGACGCCGGGGGAGTGGTGCATCCAAGGTAACATGCCTAGTACAAGAATCGGATAGAGAATTAATGGCAATGTCGGATTAAGCTGTCGAGAAGGATCGAAATCAGTTGTTATTCCCGTCACACCCAACGGCTGCTCTGACGTCATCGGTTCATTCGACGAGGACTGTTCACGAGATGCAGCTTGTATGCCCTGAACCGCACCTGAATGGACGAATGCCGCGGGATGTATGATCCAAGCAGGGACCCACGTCAAAAGGGGCGGTTGATATGCGGGATGAAAGGCTTGAAAAGCTTGAAATGCATGAGATGATAAGACCGAAGATGCATTGGATTCAAACGATAATGGTGCTTCGTCGGTATTCAGACTGTCCTTCATGGCAGAAACATCGTTTTTCATATGTGCTCTCTCCTTTTGCATGACATTTGGTAAGGGCGAACGTAGCGTAGGCCTTTGTCATTCGTCATAGTCTATGTATGATGGGTACACCGCGTGCATGGATCTTGTCTATGCGGCAATATATAAAAACGATACCATTAAAACAATAAACAAGAGGCGACATGATGATTGCACTAGAGGATGTTTTACATCTGTTAGCTGAGCGCCGGCATCAACAGCTTAACACTTTACAGCTTTTGTACGGTGATCTTGCTCTTCAGGATTATATCGCACTAAAAAACCATCTCAATGACATCGTGCATGCCTTACGTGAAGAACAAAAACTGTATCGTCTTGGCGATGATATCCTTACGTACACGTTTATTCGGCGTTCATCTGCCACACGTCCTTACCGTTTTTATTGGTATGTGGCGGAGAGCATTTCTCTGCCATCAGCGTGGTCTTCAGAGATACGAGAAGCGTTTACGACGCTTCTTGACGATTTGGAAAGTGTTATGCCGCGTTCAGCAACCCACGATACACAGCATACGATGACCGTTCATTTTTTGAACCCAAATGGCCGTTTTACCATTCAGATAGACGTGACGGTTGATCGTGCCTTTCTTTCAACCATTGGCTGGGAAAGCTTCGTACGGGCTGGGGCCAGCCAACTGCAAAAACTTCAAGATGCAGGGTGTGTGATTCAAACCGAGCAAATCGACAATGCATTTCTCTGGAGCATCGCGTTATAATGGCGGCGGATCTATGCTATTCGTTTTAAAAAGTTTTGAAAACTGCGCGACGGTGCGCAGATAGAAAGGTTAGGTGTCAGTGATGTTTGTGGATGAGGCAAAAATTTATGTTAAAGGTGGTGACGGCGGTGACGGTGCGGTTGCATTTCGGCGTGAAAAGTATGTGCCGTTAGGTGGTCCGGCCGGTGGGGATGGTGGCCGTGGCGGCGATGTGGTGTTTGTCGTAGACGAAGGGTTAAGGACGTTGGTGGACTTTCGATACCAGAAGCATTTTAAAGCAGAGCGAGGAGAAAATGGACGCAGTAAAAATCAACATGGACGATCTGCGCCGGATCTCATCGTCCGTGTACCGCCGGGAACGAGAGTGTTTGATGCTGAAAGTGGTCTTCTTATGGCTGATTTGATGGACATCGGGGAACGGTTTGTGGTAGCCCGCGGGGGACGTGGAGGCCGAGGCAACACACGTTTTGCTACGGCCAAAAATCCTGCACCGCATCTGTCGGAAAAAGGTGAACCAGGGGAAGAGCGATGGGTACGGTTGGAGCTCGCCCTTCTCGCTGATGTAGGTCTCGTCGGATATCCGAGTGTCGGAAAGTCGACGATTATTTCTAAAGTGTCAGGGGCGCGCCCGAAAATCGCCGATTATCCGTTTACGACGCTATCGCCCAACCTCGGGGTTGTTAGAGTGGGTGTGGATCGAAGTTTTGTCTTAGCGGATCTACCCGGACTGATCGAAGGTGCCCATGCTGGTGCAGGGCTGGGACATCAGTTTTTACGGCATATTGCTCGCACGCGGTTGATTGTTCACGTTGTCGATATGGCATCCAGTACGTCTGATGAAGCGCGTGATCCTTTTCATGATTTTTTAGCGATCAATGATGAACTACGTCGTTTTGAAGGTGCGCGCCTCGAACGCATTCCACAACTGATTGCAGCCAATAAGATGGATATGCCTGGCGCAGAGGAGGCATTACAAGCATTCAAAAAAGCACTGACTGAGCAAAGCGTTCAGCTTCCACCGCTTCCACCACGCAAAGTGGGGGGAGAAACAGAGACCATGCGTCTTGATGATATTGTTTTTCCGATCTCTGCTTTAACCGGCGAAGGGCTTCCAGCACTGATTGAGACGATTGATCAGGTGCTACAAGGTATGGATGTTGTGGGTCTGCACTATCCTGCCCAGATACTCGATGTTCAACCATCCCATGAACAATCGCCAGCCAATCCTAATCAAGAAGATGAAGAAGAACGCATCGTCTATACGATTCGACGGGAAGGCGATCTTTATATCGTCGAATCGGAGCGTCTTCTTAAGATCATGGCGCGTATCAACTTTGAACAAGAAGAAGCAGCCGAACGTTTTGCCCACCTCTTAAGAAAAATCGGTTTAGAAGATGCTTTAAGAGAGGCTGGAGCAAAAGATGGAGATGAAATTGCGATCGGAGACCTTATCTTTGAGCTATCCGAATAAACATGAGAAGAGCACGTCTTTTTACCCGGCCCCTAACATAAACTGTTATATCTGATAAATGGTAGGGTAAAAGGAGGAAGATCTCGTATGAAGCGTCCGCTTTTTCTCATTGTGCTGCGTTATCCTTTTAGAAGTAAAAAGAACGTACGCTGGGTTTTATATGTTTCCTTTGTGTTGATGGTCGTATGGGGATGGACGATCGTTGCAACATTACAAGCCGCTGGGGGGAAAGACGCGACGCTTGACGCGGCGTTACGTGCCAGCGGTTTTTTAACGGTCATGGATGCACGTGATCCATGGTCAAAGCTTTGGGGGATGACAGAGGGGAAAAACCATCCCACGAAAAAGACAGAACCTTCGCTCCGTTGGGTAACCCATGAATCACAGTACGGCTTTTCGATTGCTCTGCCTGAAGGATGGGTCTTTAAAGACTTGATGGGAGAAGAAAAAAATGGTATAGAAGTCGACTGGACGTTTTTTGCTCAGGACCCCAAAGAGGCGGTGACGCTTCTTGTCCAGCGTTTAAAAACGGATGATCTCAAAGGATGGGTTGATCAAGGCATTTTGCTCGCACCAGGCATCGAAGCTGAGCACTTTGAACCGTATGCAGAGGGAAAGAAGACAGGGTATCGTCTTCGTTATCGGCAGAAGGATCCTAAGGGGCGCGATTATGATGCACGGGAGATCTACTTAGAAATCAATCGGCATACATATGTCAGGCTGGCGATGTTTGCTCCCGTGGGCGCGCTTCAGGAAGAACTGTTTTCAGAGATTGTCAACCGCTTTCGGATACATGAGTCAGAATCGAAGAGATAAAAAAGATGTGTCAGAGACAAGCTTGGATAAGAAACGGAGAGGTTGAACGAAGTTGGCCATCGATGATTGGATGTATGCCTCATATATGCGGGCGCATCCTTTTATAACTGGAAAAAATGATGCAAAGACGCGCCATCCCGAACTTACCAGCCTTTTGCTTGAGCGGTTGGGTCGGCCCGATGTAGGGATTCCTGCGGTCGTCATCACTGGAAGTAAGGGCAAAGGATCTGTTGCAGCGCTCACGTTTTTTGTACTTCGTGCTGCCGGTTATCGGGTCGGACTGTTTACGAGTCCACATCTTTTAAATGTGCGAGAGCGCATCCGCGTAGATGGTCGGGCCATCTCCGAAAAAGATTTTGTGCGCCTTTCGAATGTCGTGAAAAAAGCCGCCTCAGATGTCCCGGAAAAACCGGAGGCGGGGCGGTATCTCGGACCAGTCGGACTAGCGCTTGCACTCGCTTATTTATATTTTAAAGAAAAAGCAATCGATGTTGCAGTGATTGAAAGTGGCCGCGGGGGTCGCTTTGATGAATCATCTGTCATCGACCATAAAGTGGCTGTGATCACTTCTATCTTTCCCGAACATTTGGAGGCACTGGGTCCAACACTTCGTGATATTGTTTGGCATAAGACAGGGATTATCACACCATCTGTCCAAACAGTCATCATCGGTCAGCAGACAGAAGCGGTTATGACGTACATAAAAGCGTTTCGAGATGCGGATCGAGCCTTTCCGCGCTGGATGATCTTTGGAGAAGATATCAAGGCAGAGGTATTGGCTTTGGATATTACAGGAACAAAGGCACGTCTTGGTCGATGTTATCATCCTTTAGATCCATCGGCGA
>JAVERJ010000184.1:0-4291 GCA_034007185.1 Candidatus Carbonibacillus sp.
AGAAGCCATCATCGGGCAAAGTCTGACATATGGATCATCGTTTTTTGTTCTGTCGGTGGCGACTGCCTTTCTAACCGCGCTGTACATGGGACGACTATTCTTTATTGTTTTCCTCGGTGAACCGCGCGAAGCAGGGCGATCGGCACATGAGCCAGTGCTTTCGATGCGTATCCCAACGATCATACTCGCCATTTTAACGATCTTTGGAGGCGTGCTAAACCTTCCAGGTCAACCCTTTTTGACCCAGTTTTTAAGCGGAACGAACGAAGGCGAAAGCGTCTTTTCTTTCACTACTTCTGTGACGGTTGTTGGTCTTTCGTTGTTTGGCTTGGTCTTTGCCTATTTGATGTTTTACAAGGGCGCTTTAAACTGCCCACTGAATCAGACCAATCGAGCCATGTTTCAACTGCTCTCCAATCGTTATTACATCGATACCTTTTATGAAAAAGGTGTGGGTGGGTTGGTCCGCCTTTTAGGCATGCTGGCGGCTTTGATCGATCGCTGGATCATCGGCGGGCTCGTGCGTACGCTTGCCGCCGTGTTTACCGGCACGGGCAAGGTTTTGGCCGAACTTCAAAACGGGCAAGTGCAGCGATACAATGCGCTTGCTTTGTTTGCGCTCTTTATCCTGCTCTTAATGTACACCCTGTTTACAAAGGGGGTCTTAGGTTAAGATGACCTGGGAACAAACGATACCCAATCTGATCATCTTGCTTCCGGTGATAGGGCTGATCCTTGTAGGGTTGATCCCTTCCAAACATGGTGGGGCCATTCGTCTCGTTGGCCAATTGATTCCTTTAGCGGTCCTGCTTCTCGCCGGCAGTCTCTATGGCAGTTTTAACATTCTTTCGCCACAAGGGCAATTTACGAGTTCCATTCGCTGGTTTACGCTCACCTTTCCAGGCTATGATGCGTCCCAACACATGTTTGTCATGCAAGAAATTCCCATCGCTTGGTCTCTTAGCGTGGACGGTATATCCCTCGCGCTTTTAATGATGACAGCGCTGATCATTTTTGTTGCAGCACTTGCCAGCATTTATGAAGTAAGACGTCTCAAAATGTACACGCTGTTTTTGTTGTTGTTAGAGATCGGCGCTTATGGTGTTTTTATGACCGAGAGCTTGATATGGTTTTTCATCTTTTTTGAGTTTACGCTGATCAGTCTTTATTTTTTGGTCGGACAGTATGGCGGCTTTGATCGGGAACGCGCGGCCAATGCTTTTTTGCTCTATAACGGGCTAGGCTCACTCTTCATGCTCATCGCTTTTGTCATGCTATTTCATGCAACAGGGAGTTGGGATATCATCACTGTGCGCGAGATGCTCGCGGCCCAACCTTTGGAGCACAGCCAATCGCTCTTTATCTTTTTCCTCTTTCTTATCGGGTTTGGGATTAAACTGCCCATCTTCCCCTTCCATCGCTGGATGTTAGAAGTCCACCGTGAAGCGCCGCCAGCGATTGTCATGATTCACTCCGGTGTCTTGTTAAAAATGGGCGCTTATGGGCTGATTCGTTTTGCCCTTGGGTTTTTACCGGAGATCGCCCGAGAGTTTGCTTGGCTTTTAGCTTTCTTAGGGTTAGTGAATTTGCTGTATGGTGCATTTTTGGCGTATGTACAAAATGAACTGCGCCTTGTGTTTGCTTATAGCAGTCTAAGTCATATGGGCATTGTCCTGTTCGGACTTGCTGCACTGAATGCGATTGGGCTTCAAGGGGCTGTCTTTCAGATGGTTTCACACGGTCTGATCTCGGCTTTGCTCTTTTTCATTCTCGGCGCGGTTGAACGTCGTATGCAAACATCTTCTTTAAAAACGCTGGGTGGGCTTGCTGAGGCCATGCCCATTCTTTCTGGAACCCTTCTTTTGGCAGCGATGGCCAATATGGGGCTACCGGCCTTGTCTGGGTTTATCAGCGAATTTCAATCGTTTTTAGGGCTTTTTCAGTCCGAGCATTGGCTGTATGCTGCCGTGGGTCTTATCGCCCTAGTGTTGACCGCACTTTATATGTTGCGTGCGACGCTTGGTCTGACTTTTGGCCCGCTTAAGGTGCCTGCGGTTCGTTCCGAAAATGGGACGGTTGCGCTTGACGATGTTCAACCGCAAGAAGTCATGCCGCTCGTTTTGCTCACTGCGGCCATTATCTTAATTGGGGTATATCCAAATGTCTTGGCGACCCCGCTCGCTGCGACGCTTGGCGACTTTGTCGCCCGAATGGGGGGCTATTAAGCGATGACTGCTAACATTCACCCGGTCACAAATATTTCTGTTGTTTTTCCACAAGCGATGATCCTTATAACGGCGATCTTTATTCTTATCATAGAGATATTTCTACCCAAACAGGCGTCTCGCAAACCGATGTTTGTTCTTGGCTTAATCGGTGTGGCCGCAGGGGCGATTGTCTTAACCGTGATCACAGCCGTTGCGCCTTCTGTACTTGAGTACGGCCAAAGCCTGCGGTTGGATGGCTTTGCCGTGTTGTTTAGCCTCATCCTCATGCTGGGAACCTTTCTCGTCCTTTTATTGGGGTTAGACGGTCTCGATGAAAAACATCCAACAGGATACGAAAGTGAGTATGTGGCCCTTCTTCTTTTTGCGCTTTTGGGGGGGATGGTCCTTGCGGAAGCGATCGATTTGATTGCGCTTTTTATCGGTCTAGAAATCTTATCGATGAGCGCTTATGTGCTGGTGGGGATTCAAAAACGTTCCATACGCGCCACAGAAGGTGCGCTCAAATATGTCATCACTGGCGGGATCGCCTCGGGTGTTTTTCTTTTCGGTGCCTCCTATATCGTAGGATTGAGCGGTACGAGCAATATATACGATATCGCTTTCGCTTTATCGGAAGGGACCATCATGAGTCGCTATGGCACGCTTATTTTTATCGGTTTATTGTTCATGTTAAGCGGGCTTAGTTTTAAAATTGCCAGCGTCCCTTTTCATATGTGGGTCCCGGATGTGTATCAAGGGGCGCCACTCGCGACGACGACCTTTTTGGCGACCGTCTCGAAGACGGCTGGATTTGCTTTTCTCATCCGGCTCCTTTTGACGACCTTTTATCTTTTATCAACACAGCGTGGAGCCTTGATGATCGATGTTCAACCGTATGTCGCGGCACTCGCCATCGCCTCAATGTTCATCGGTAATCTCCTCGCGATGCGTCAAGTGAATGTCAAACGTATGCTCGCTTACTCCAGCATCGCACATGCAGGGTATATCCTCATTCCTTTGGCAGGTGTTAACCCGAACATGATCGATGAGATGGCCTTTTATTTGATCGCTTACCTCTTTATGACTGCAGGTGCTTTTGCAGTGCTCGATGCTGCTTACCGTGACAGCGGCAGTTATGAACTGAAATCGTTGGCCGGATTGTATCATCGATCGCCGTTTTTAGCCTTTGCGATGCTCATCTTTATGCTCTCTTTGGCGGGCTTGCCGATCACCGCAGGATTTTGGGCGAAGTGGTATATTTTCATTGGTGCGATCTGGGATGGACATTGGCTGTTGGCCGTCACGCTGGCCATCGCCAGTATCCTTTCGTATTATTATTATTTTGCCGTTCTAAAGCAAATATGGATCCGCCCGGGGGGGACAGAAAAGCCGCTCGGCGCACCGTTGGGTACACTTCTTGTGACGGTGATCGCCCTGGTTGGGACGCTTGGTATCGGCTTGTTCCCCCAGATCATTTTCACAGCATTTCAAAACATGTTTCACGCATCTTCAATGTTTGATCTTTTTAATGGCCGGTTTTAACCGGCCATATTTTATATTTTCTTTAGGCGATAGAACATGATATAATGAGACCGGACTGAACCGGAAAGGAGCAGTTTGGATGCTCGGTTATGGCACAGAGAGTCTCCTCGGCATTACGTTTAGTCTCATTGCGATCATCGTCAGTTGGTGGGCGCTTGGCGCCGTAAAATGGGAAAAGTTTATACATCAGCACGAACCCCGAAAAATGCATGTACTTGTTTTGTTTATAGCGATTTTTTTAGGCTCAGGTGTCGCACTTTTTTTACTCAATTACATACGCTGGACGTTAGGATTGGTGTATTTATTTTAAAGATGGCGTAAACTAAATGAAAGCATAGGAACGACGATCTTGATGGCAGGAGGCACAGACATTGGAAACATTGATCATAGAAGGTGGGGTTCCGCTCCAAGGCACCGTGAAGGTGAGCGGAGCAAAAAATGCTGTACTTCCGATTATGGCTGCTGCCCTTTTAGCGGATACAGGTGTGAGCATCATCGAAGACGTACCAAATTTAAAAGACGTAGAGACGATGGAACGGGTC
>JAVERJ010000185.1:0-4286 GCA_034007185.1 Candidatus Carbonibacillus sp.
TTTGAATTAATGAGATCAGAACCATCAAATTCTGCATCAGCAAATTTTATAAATCTCATAAACTCATCACCTTTAGTTGAACTACCAAAGACTTCCTTTCCATCTTTTGATGTGCCACCTAAATAATTAAACAAAACAGATCGAACAGCTCCTTTTATTGAACTTCCTGGAATAATTGGATTTCCTGTTAATTGGTTTTTGATAAGTGTTTTAATATCATTATTACCGGAATATTTGCAATCAAAAACTCTTTCAACACATTTATCAATATTAGCCCCTAAATTGTTCTTAAGAGCTACGCTATTATTTTCCAAAAGAGCATTCGATAACGCTGAAATATTAACATACTGAGCTGCTTTTTTTAAGCTAATAATTTTAACTTTATTGTTGTCAACAATAAAATCGGCTCCTTTTACCCAATCTTTCTCCGAACCTGCACCAACATGGGTTGGGCTAAGTATTTCAATTTTTATAGTCTCTTTTTTATTAATTTTTGTCATCTTTTTTTATATTTTCAATAATAAATTTCTCTCTTTCAATCTCCTCAATCAATTGCTTTTCGGTAGGCAAATACATCTGGTATTTTGAAGCAAACAACTGTTTATTTTCATTTAAAACTGAATATTTTACAATTGTTTGGTCTTTTTTAGTACATAAAATTAAACCTATAGTTGGATTATCGTCTTTATGCTTGAATTTGTCTTCAAATAATCGTACATACATATCCATTTGACCAATGTCTTGATGAGTTAGTTCTCCTGTTTTTAAGTCAATCAAGACAAAGCATTTTAAAATATAGTTGTAAAAAACTAAGTCAATATAAAAGTGTTTAGTTTCTGTTGAGACTCTTTTTTGTCGAGCAACAAAAGCAAAACCTTTTCCCAATTCTAATAAGAAAACATTCAATTTGTCAATAAGTGCTTGTTCCATTTCTGTTTCTTTATAGGAGGTATTCTCTTTTAATTGCAAAAACTCAAGCACATAAGGATCCTTAAGTATGTCATCGGGTTTTAATTTGGAGACTTTTTCGAGCATTTCATTCATTACAGGAGTTTTATTTTTTGATGATAAAATCCTTTCATAATAAAGTGAGTTTATTTGTCTTCCTAGTGCACGAGTGCTCCAATTATTTTCTATTGACTCTTTTATGTAGAAATTACGTGCTGTTTCGTTTTCTACTTTAAGTAATAAGCGGTAATGTGTCCATGTTAATTTTGGTGAGATGACTTGAAACAAAGGATGACTTTCTAATCCATTTAATTTTTGTAAATTCATCTCTACAGATTTGGAACGCAGTGCGTTCCGAATCGGAAAATCACTTTCCTTAAAATTGGAACGCAATGAGTTCCAATTTGAAAACACTATATAAAAACTTCTGAAATTTCTCAGGTTTCTCTCGTCAAATCCACTGCCAAATTCCTTTGTCAACTTTTCGGACAACAGTTTTATTATTTGCTTACCATAGCTCGCCTTCTCTTTGCCTTGTTGTTCTTGTTCAACAATTAATCTTCCAATTTCAAAATTCGCAATTAGTTGAGCATGAGACAAAGATTGACGAACGTAATTTCTTGAGGTATCTATTACCCTCTTAATACTGGAAAGAAGAATATTGAAATTATCTAGTTCCATATTTAACTACTTGTAATAGGGATAAAAATTGCTTTACCATTTCTCCAAATTGAGTGAGAAAAATTTGCATGTTCAATTTCAGGTTTTAAATCAACAATTTTCCCATGAGTTTCTGAACTTCTATTATTAAAAACTGATCCGGGCAGAAAAGCATATACTGCATTTTTTCTGTAAGTATTATATGGAGGCGTTGTAATCCAACCTCCACGACGAACAAAATCATAGGCAACATTTTCTCCTTCAAACATTTTTACTAATTGTTGTTGGTCCTCAGGAATAAAGAGAGACAAGCTCATGATATTTACGGAATCTTTCGGAAGATTTATTTCAATTTCATCAGTTGTGTATTCAAAAAATCCATTACCAACATTTCTATCGGTACCAATACCTTCGTGCTGTAACAAATTCAATGCTTTTTCTAACAAATTTGTTTCCCCTTGAGCAATAAAAAACAAACCTGAATTATCTGTAAAAAATATTTTTTCCATATAAAATGGTTTTGCATCTTCTTGCCCTGAACGAGATACTGTAACTCTGGGAAATACTTGTGAACTGATAAAATCTTTTTCAATATTAGCTTCGGTTAAATATTCACCTTTTATACAATTTATTGATTCGTCATCTTCAAATAAACTTGTACCATTAATTATTTTTTCAAAATAATATTTATCCAACCATAAAACTTTTTTTACATCTTTTGCTTTTGAAATGTCTTTCAATTTAGGCATCGTTTGTTTTAGAGGTTTCGGAAAAAAATAATTAGCATTGCTTTCTTCATTTTCTTGATAAAAAGGGAACAGACTACTAATAGTAAATCCTAAATCCCCATCTTGTGGGATATCATTACCCATCTTAGCCAAACTTGAAATAAGAGCAGAATACATTGTATCAGAATGTATAGTCTTCAAACTAATACTATAATCATCTCTCTCATCGCCAAGATGTAAAGGAGTTTTGAAGTGCAATTTATAAACTTTAAATTTTGCCATGCCTATTTCCAATTTGTTGATTCATTAATTTCTGAATATTTAATTTCGCCAAACTTAACCTGCCCATATCCACGAGAGCCGCTACCTCCAAGATAATCATTTTCAAGTGCGTTCATCCCTTTTTGAAGCAATGCTTTAAGTTCTTCTTCATTATCATTATCCCAAACATTAATAACAAATTCAACATCAAAACTAACACCTGCAGGGATACGTTCCATTTGCCGTGGATGTTCTGCAGTACCCTTTATTCTATCTATAACATTTTCCCATTTTCCTTCGGTATATGGCATGTCAAGATTTTCAGAGCTCTTTAATAACTCAAGTGATTCTTCTGTAAAATACGAGTCTCTGAATATAATTTTAGAGGGCTTATTTTCGTTTGAAAATCCGAATAAATTATTAACTTCATCATTCCCCCCAACTTTAGAAGCTCCAAAAATTTGTTCTAATAAACACCTTATCTTACCTTTTAGTGAACTGCCAGGAATATAAGGTTGTTTCTCTTTGCTAGAGATTTTTATTACAGGGTTATCAATGCCACCAATTTCGACATTATCAGAACTACCACCAATATGTAATCCTGTTATTATTTCTAGTTTCACTTTACCTTTAATCTTTTTTACTAATTGTTTCATAATATTGCTATTTTATAATTTTTATTTACCTCCATGATATTTATGATAAGCTACTATTGATTCAAAAATTTTTAAAAAATTTTTAAAATCCTTTTCTATGTTATCATCATTTCGTATTGCATCTAAACCTTTATTAATTTCTTCCGAAAACTCTTTAATTTTAGTTTTGTTTCTTCCTCTTTCATTTTTATCTCTTCCTACCGCATAGGCTAACATTGGTTTCAACATTGGCAAATCACATTTTTTTTCTTTAAAATTCGATTCAATTCTTTTTAATTCACCAAAAAACTTTCTTAATTGAGATGTCGAAATGGGATTAATATATTCTTCCTTTTTTGTTAAATAAGAAGAAAAAGAATCAGTCCACTTTACAATTTCTTCAGTTATTGGACTATAAATCCAATTCTTTTCAAACTTTTGTGTTGGGTATTTTTCCATATTTGTTTCAATTTAAATGTTAATACTAATTTTCTTTATTTTTATACTCTGTCCATCTAGCTGCAAGGGCGATTAGGTCATAATTTCTTCTATTGTTTACAAACTGTATTTGAAGTTTTGAGCAAAACTGTTTTATTTCATCTTTTTTTCCATCACTAAATCTCTTTAAATAATAAGCTGTATGCCAAATATATTTTACATCTTTCCTTTTTTGCATTTCGTTAAACAACATTACTTTGTGCAAAATAGCTTTAGGCATTTGATAGTTTTTGATTAAATCAAGAAATTCATCTTTAAGGCTTTTAACAAAATCAAACTCATCTTTCCATGAAATAGTTTCTCCAAAGAAACATATTGCATTTTTCTTTCCATTATTAAAATTCTTCGCATTTTTTTCTGCAATTTCTGCCAATTGTGCAGCTTTTGCAATTGGGAACTTTTCTCCAACAATAGCTATACCGGCAGATATTGAAATATCATCTCTACCTATAAATTTAGCAAACTCTTTCCTGACATCTTCTGCAAAATTGATTATGCTATCCCACTTTCCAACAGCAAAAACATCATCGCCACCGGAATAAAGAATATTAACAGT
>JAVERJ010000186.1:0-4223 GCA_034007185.1 Candidatus Carbonibacillus sp.
CCAAATGTTCGTCCACTATCATGTAAAAGCACAATCTCTCCCGGTCCTAAATGATTCAAAATACGCCACTTCATCACCTTGGGGTGACTGTTTTTTTCCCAGTCGCGAGGCATCACCGACCAAAGAATGATATGAAAATGACGGCGGAGTAATACATAATCCCACAGTCCAAGGATGCCCCATGGTGGGCGGTATAATGTCGGGCGTGTTCCCGTGATACGCTCAATGTCTTGAGCGAGACTCAACAGTTCACGTGCGGTATGCGGGGGCCACATGATCCAGTTGGGGAGGTGACGTGCATTATGAAGACCGATTTCATGTCCAGCATCATGAACCAAGCGAACGATCTCAGGGTGTTCTCGGACAAACGAGCCGACGACAAAAAACGTAGCCCGCACCTTCTCCTTTTGTAAAATGTTGAGGAGTTCTGGTGTATAACGCGGATGGGGTCCATCATCAAATGTGAGATGCGCTTCCCTGCCATCTTTCAATCGGTGCAAAACGCCGATGCCTAAAACCCTAAAGATAATCCACGATATACCTATGTACATCATCCATAGTATAATAAAAACGATCGCTGTAAGCCCTAACCATATCAAAATGCGTCGTACGTCTTCCATACTCGGACAGACACCTTTCTATTGGACCTCGACCAAACCATGATCGAAAATGATGTGATACAATGATCATTATATCATATCTGTAGCACAGAAGGAGGTGAGCGATATCACTGTGTTCACTTGGATGCTTATCAGCATCCCGCTGATATACTGGGCATGGATGCTGATCGATGCCATACGCGCTCGTCATAGCCTTTTGTGTCTTCAGCCTATCACTTCCATCGAACAGACACAAAACCATCCATTTCCAGTTCGTACGTCTTATCCTTCCCTTTCCGTGATCATCGCTGCCAGAAATGAAGCTTTACACATCGAGCGTACCGTTAAAAGCTTACTCCGTCAATCATACCGCTCGTTTGGAGACTATGAGATCATTGTCGTAAACGATCGTTCGACGGATACAACTGGACAAACATTAGATCAACTGAAGATGTGGACTTCTAAAAACGGTTATGCTGAGGTGCTCACCGTCATCCACATCAACGACCTTCCAGCTGGATGGCTAGGAAAAAATCACGCACTTTGGCGAGGTAGTCAAAAAGCACGAGGAGAGATCATCTTGTTTAGCGATGCTGACATCGATTTTCATCCGGATGCCCTTTTGACCGCTGTACGTTTCATGATTGATCATCACCTCGATCACTTGACACTCACACCGCGCCTTATCTCCCGTTCGTACCTCACGCATCTCTTCGGTCATTATTTTATGTTTGCATTTAGTCTGTTCAAGCGCCTGTGGTGGGTGAACCAACGGTCCCGCGCTCAAGATGGCATCGGTGTCGGTGCCTTTAACCTTCTGCGTTCGTCTGTCTATCGAGCCATCGGAACGCACCAGGCCTTTGCCATGAGACCGGATGATGATCTGGCGCTCGGACAACGCGTCAAACATCATCATTTTCAACAATATCTAGCCATCGGTAAAGCGCTCTTGACCGTCGAATGGTACGAATCGATTGCTCAAGCTTCCCGAGGCATTGAGAAAAATGCTTTCGCTGGCATGGGGTATCATGCCCTTTTAGCAATCATTGCACTGATCGGTCAGCTCTGGTTCTTCCTCTTCCCCTACTTTGCACTTTTCTTAAATATACCACTTTCCTATAAACTCATTTGGAGCATCATCATTGTGTTGATGCTCACACTTTATGCTTACTTAACGCAACGTTTGTCCCATCTTCAGTGGCACGAGCTTCTAACGTTTCCTTTGGCAGCGCTCCTTTTTAATGCAATCTTTTTCCGTGCCCTTGTGTTAACGTGGCTTCGTGGGGGGATCCAGTGGCGTGGTACTTTTTATCCCCTCAAAGAATTAAAAAGACACATGAACCGTGCCCAAAATGAAAATCGTTAAGGTGACGATTCATAGCACGCATGATCCTATATAGCCTTTATGATTGATCATATCGTATCGAACAAAAAAAGAAGGTAGAGAATCACGTATGACCACACCATCACACAAACCGATCAAGCGTTCACAGGCATGGACTAGACGCCTCAATGCCGCCCATCAACACATACGCGCATATGCCATACCACTTTTGATGGGGATTTTAGTTGGGCTGACGTTTTATGCAACCAACCCTGAGTTGTATACAAAGATTGTTGCCTCGCCTTGCTTTGGCCTTGATATGTTTTCTTCTTTCATTCCATGCCCCTCTCTCGTGCGACTCGTCAATGACGGATTGATGACATTATTTTTTGCCTTAGCCATGACGCATATTGTCCGCACCCTCCAAGCTTTTGAGTCCGTACGTAGTATTGCCTGGCATACATTTAACCCTTTGTTAGCGATGTTGGCTGGCGTCGTCGTACCAACACTTTTTTTTCTTTTTTTCACCATGCTTTGGGGTACACCGGCAATGATGAAAGGATTCGGTATCGTCACCGCAACCGACATCACAGTTGCCTGGCTCATCTTACGTATCGCCCTTGGGAACCATCATCCAGCGATCAGTTTTCTTTTGCTACTCGCTCTGGGCGACGATATTTTTGGGATGCTGATTATCGCCTTTTTTTACAGCCATGCCCACACTCTCAATGTGCCTGCGCTTCTTCTGATCGTCCTTGCGCTTCTCTGGAGTGTGTGGGGAAGACGTCTCTTCCCGCAGCATCCTTTTATCGTCTTTGGAAGTGCAGGCTTACTCAGTTGGTTGGGACTTTATTGGGCAGAACTTCATCCAGCGCTGGCCCTTGTGCCGCTCGTACCTTTTTTAGGAAGAACCACTCATGCTCCAGCCGATACACCCTTGTCCAACAGCGCCCTAGAAGATGCCGAACAACAACAGCCAGCGGATTGTCATCGACCGCCTCTGCACCGGTTTGAAGAAGCCATCTCCCCATGGGTAGACTATGGACTATTCTTTTTTGGGTTTGCTAACGCAGGCGTACCGCTCAGTACACCCGGGACATTGACGTGGATTATTTTTTTCTCACTTTTTCTCGGCAAAACATTGGGTATCTATACCACCATGCGTCTTACCGAAAAACTACATTTTCTACGGGCAGTTGGTTTCAACCGTTACGCTCAACTCCTGACGGCCATGAGTGCCAGTGTCGGTCTAACCGTTTCACTTTTTATGGCCGATGCAGCTTTCCCGCCGGGAACTTTGCAAAATGACGCTAAGCTCGGTTCACTTCTCACCCTTCTCATCGGCTTTCCCGTCATCCTCTTGGCACGCCTTTTCAAACCTACGAAGACGTAGGCAGCATAAAAACCAACGGTCATTACTTCAAAGCGTTCTACATCTTACCTACCGTTTTTTCTGCTCAGCCTTTTTCATACGACGTGGCACCCCCGGGTAATAATCGATATGGTACTCCAGATCCGGATAGCGTTTGGGAAGCATGACCAGCCGGTGTACCACAAGCCCCATGGAAAGCCGTTCCCACCATGAGGAAAGCGGCCAACCAAAATGAATGATAAGTTTTTTGTTGGGCAGCGCCTCTTTCAGTTTGCCGATAACCGCTTCCATCTCATGCACCGCACCCCACATGGATGAATAAGGCAAAATAAAATGGGAGGATGATTTGCGACGAGGTGGTTGCAATCTGAGCAGCGAAAGGGTGACATAGATGGTATCCTCACGCTCCGGGACGTGTTCACGCGGTCTTGCAAAGCGTACATTGAGCATATCGCCAGACAGTCCCTGAACATACTGCAAGAGCTCTTCCATCGTTTGATAATTGCGTTCATACTGCGCGTCCGGATTCGCAAAAAAGCGCGCTGCCAGCATACCAAGGATAATCATAAAAAGAGCAGCGCCAGCCCAAAGTGCCGTGCCATGCAGTTTGTTCGCAGCAACATAAATAAGCGCTGCAAAAAAGGCGATGATCAACACGATATTTTTAAGCGTACTCGTCCGGTACCCTTTCATGCGGGAGTAACCCTCGTTCACCCGATAGGTGACGAGCGCAATGAGGTTTAAGACAAAACTGGCCAAAAGACCAATGGCAAACATGTCAGAAACAAGCGTCGCTGAACCTTGTGTAATAAGAATAAGCGCTGTAAACGTTACAGCCATAAAAAGAATGATCGTATAATGCACACCCACGCGGTTGGTCCTTAATAAAAAGGTCAAGCCGTATCGTTCAGCAATCACGGTGATGAGT
>JAVERJ010000187.1:0-4199 GCA_034007185.1 Candidatus Carbonibacillus sp.
GATCGCGTCGAGTTTTCGTGACCTTCCGCTCTCTGCCCGTGATATCTACTTGGGGGAGATCGGGTTAACCGGTGAAATTCGTCAAATTCCACGACTTTTTGAGCGTTTAAAAGAAGCGCAAAATCATGGTTTTCAGCGCGCGCTCGTTCCCCCAAAAAGTTTAGCGCTCCTTGAGAAGGGGGGCGATAAACGTTTGTCGATGGAAATCATCCCTGTGCACACGGTGCGCGAAGCGCTAGAGGTCGCATTTCAATGATGCCAACACTTGATGATGGCTCGCACTGTTTGCGACGCATACCGTGAAGGCTGATCGACACGGATAGACATGGATGTGTCAGCGGATGGGTGGTCATAAGATGGTCGGGGTACGTATACGGTAGATGGTGATTGAGATGCATTGCTTTTGTTTTGTTAAGGGGGATTGACGATGGAGGAGCAAGGTACACGTGATGAATTTCTCGTTCAAGTGATGAAGATGATTGCACCGGGAACGCCCCTTCGTGAAGGTTTAGAAAATATTTTAAGAGCCAAAACAGGAGGACTCATTGTTCTATCCGATGCGGAAGAAGTGCTGTCCATATGTGATGGGGGATTTCAAATTCAGTGTGATTATTCGCCTTATTATTTATATGAACTGGCAAAAATGGATGGAGCCATTGTGCTCAGTGAAGATGGTCGACGCATCATTTTGGCCAACACACAGCTTATTCCAGATTCGTCGATTCATTCAATCGAGACAGGGACACGCCATCGGACAGCCGAACGAACGGCTAAACAGACCAACAAAATTGTTATTTCTATTTCGCAGCGCCGTGGTGTGATTACTGTTTATAAAGGGCGGCATCGCTATACGCTGCAGGAAATGAATGTGATCTTAAGCAAGGCCAATCAAGCGTTGGCGACCCTTGAAAAATATAAAGCGGTGCTTGATCAGGCTTTGATCAATCTTTCTGCATTAGAATTTGAAGGTATCGTCACCTTGCAAGAAGTGGTCAGTGTGCTGCAGCGTATTGAGATGGTGTTGCGGGTTAAAACTGAGATTATACGATATATCAGAGAGCTGGGTGAAGAAGGTCGGTTGATTCAAATGCAGCTTGATGAACTGGTCTCAGGCGTAGAGTTAGAAGCAGAGATGTTAATTCGAGACTATTTACCAGAAGGGGATACGCGTACGCCTAAAGATGTTCTTTCACAACTAAAATCGTTAACTCCCGATGAATTGTTAGAACGAACGGTCATCGTTCGTTTGCTTGGATATTCGCTTGCTCCCAATACATTAGAGGAAATACTTATGCCTCGAGGCTACCGCTTGTTGTACCGCATTCCTCGACTTCCGCTTACGATTATTCATAATCTCGTCCATCATTTTGGGCGCTTTTCGGAGATTTTACTGGCAGACCTTGCGGCCTTGGATGAAGTTGAAGGCATAGGAGAGGCACGGGCACGGGCGATTAAAGAAGGGCTCAAACGCATTCAAAGTCAAGTATTTATCGAACGTAACTTCTAAAGGTGTTATGCTAAAAATGCATGCACCCTATAGCAAGTCGAATCGTCTGATAGAGTAAGTCAGATAGAGGAACGAGGTCGAGAAAGGGATCGATTTTTCTTGACCTGAATCGACAAATTGTGTATGATAATCCATTAAGCCTATTTGACCCTATCTCCCCCGCGTGTTATACTGGATGAAGATTGGGTGCGAAGGGGGCGTCTTTGTGTTTAAAGTCGGCGATAAAGTCGTCTATCCGATGCATGGTGCTGGTGTAATTGAGGCGATTGAGGAAAAGGAGTTTCTCGGTGAACGCCGCGCGTACTATGTTTTAAATATGCCCATCGGTGATATGAGGGTACTCATTCCCCTTGAACACATGGAACGCCTTGGTTTAAGAGAAGTGCTGTCGGCTGAAGATTTTCAAGCGCTGGAAGAGGCGCTTGAGGCAAATGAAGCGCCGAGTGATAAAAATTGGAATCAACGTTATCGCGCCCATATGGAAAAAATGAAAAGCGGTGATGTCCTCGCCGTGGCAGTGGTGGTACGCAACCTCATGCGTCGCGAGAAAAGACGCGGTCTATCGACCGGGGAACGACGCATGTTGGACAACGCACGGCAAATCTTGATCAGTGAGATTGCACTTGCCAAAAACTTAGAAGTAGACGAAGCGGAAGCTTGGATCGAAAAACGCGTGCTCGGTTAAAGCACGCGCTCAATGTCATTGATGCGCTTTGGCGACTGAGCCAAAGACGCCTGAGGAGGTTTGGACGCAGTATTTTTTGGTTATCCTAAATCTATAGGCGCAAGGAGGTGGCGCGATGATCGTGAGGAGACTGTTTCAACTTTTTTTTCTTTTACTTGGTGGAACCATCGGTTATCACTTCTTGCCATGGTTGCTAGACGTTCTTGATCCATGGATTCATCTTAATCATATTTCTTTTCAAGAATATATCGGAGCAACCGTCGGCGGACTATTATTTTTGGCGGGTATGATATTGTTGTCTGATGTCTTCGAACGCGCCTATCGACGCGTCGAAGAACGACTCATTAAAGTCCACGTCAGTGATCTTTTGTTTGCGACGCTCGGTCTCATTGTAGGACTTTTGGTTGCGTTTTTACTGTCTTTACCGTTGCAGCAAGTGCCTGTTTTGAATATGTTTTTGCCCATCTTCGTCTCTTTGTTACTGGGGTATTTAGGCTTTACGGTCGGTTATAAAAAGAAAGATGAACTTATCCAGTTTTTTTCTTTATCGCGTTTGAAAGAAAAAGGACAAAAGGCCGATCATGATGAAACAGTCAGAGAAAATGTTTTTTTCAAATTACTCGATACCAGTGTCATTATCGACGGACGCATTGCGGATGTAGTCGAGACGGGATTTATGGAAGGGATCTTGGTCGTCCCTGAATTTGTTTTAGAAGAGTTGCAGCATATCGCTGATTCATCGGACATGCTCAAACGTAATCGTGGACGCCGGGGTTTGGATATTTTAAAACGCATTCAAGGCGGTAAACATGTAGAGGTGCGCATTGTTGATCAAGATTATGATGACATTCATGAAGTCGATAGTAAGCTCATGAAGCTTGCCAAGGAGATGGGTGCGAAGATTGTCACCAATGATTTTAATTTAAATAAAGTCTGTGAGTTGCAAGGCATACCTGTTTTAAATATCAATGATCTGGCCAATGCAGTTAAACCGATTGTTCTACCCGGTGAGGAGCTTGTGGTGCAAGTGATTAAAGATGGGAAGGAACATGGTCAAGGCGTGGCGTACCTTGATGATGGGACGATGATCGTCGTTGAAGGTGGGAAAGATTTCATCGGTGAACAAATTGGCGTAACGGTCACATCGGTGCTTCAGACGTCGGCGGGGAGAATGGTGTTTGCCAAACCGAAGTTACTGGAAAAGGCTTTGTGATTTTGCTATGATAAACATGGCATGTTCGCCTTCACGTAACCTATGACGGGATGGTGTCGAAGTGAACGAAGCGATCGGTGGTGTGATTGTGGCCGCTGGTGAAGGAACGCGTTTGGGCGGGGATCTCCGTAAAGCGTATGTTCCACTTGCCGGGCGGCCTCTCTTTATGTATGCTCTAGAAAAAATGCGATCGTTTGATCTCCCTTGGATCGCGCTCGTCATTCATCCGGAAGAACTCTTAAGAACGTTCAACATTCTACGCACATGGGGATGGATCGAAGAGGAACTTCCAGGAACTTGGGATTATTTCCCAGGCAATATGATCCAAATCGAATGTAAAAATTCTTCGACGATCCTTTACCTTGTTCCAGGTGGGAAAAATCGCCAGGATAGTGTACGCGCGGGTGTAGCGGCACTAGAACATGCAGCCTATGTTGCAGTTCATGATGCGGCGCGACCGTTTTTGACGTTTGCACTTTGGGAGCGCTTGATGGCTCAAGTGTCTGTGGCGCATGCGGTTGTTCCTGCGCTTCCAGTCAAAGATACGATCAAAGTGATCGATCAAACCGCGGAACCCTCCGCATTTTCTGTCCACAGGCCCCAGCGCGTCAGTGTGACGCTTCCTCGAAACACACTTGTCGCCGTGCAGACGCCCCAACTTTTTCATCGTCAGACACTTTTAACGATGCTGGATATGGGACAAGCCTTGAACCTAGAGGTTACAGATGAAGCGATGCTTTGGGAGCGCTTTGGTAAGCGTGTTGTGGCTGTTCTTGGGGAGGAAGCCAATATCA
>JAVERJ010000188.1:0-4184 GCA_034007185.1 Candidatus Carbonibacillus sp.
ACCGATGTGGGTTGCTGATATGGATTTCCCAGCGCCACAAGCGGTATTAGACACCCTTCGAAAACGACTTGATCACGGAATTTTAGGGTATACGACGGCGGATCATGCGTTGATCGAAAGCATTCGATATTGGTTACAAAAGCGCCACAGTTGGGATGTCCAAGCTGAAACGATCCTTCTCAGCCCCGGTGTGGTCCCGTCCATGGGACTGTCCATTCTCGCCTTAACCGAACCGGGAGATGGCATCCTTATTTTCCCGCCTGTCTATAAACCTTTTTATACAGTGATTGAAACAAGCGGCCGCAGGCTTCTGAAAAGCCCTTTAAAAATGGAGACAGATCCCCACGGTATGATGCGCTATGTCTTAGATCCAGTGCACCTCGAAACCGTTCTTCGACAAGAACGCCCCCGTCTGATTCTTTTTTGCTCTCCACACAATCCAACCGGACGCGTTTTTACAGAAGCAGAGCTTACAGCGCTTCTCGAGCTGGCAAGCGCCTATCAAGCGATCATCGTCTCCGATGAGATTCATGCCGATCTCGTCTTTTCTCCCCACAAACATATCCCGCTCGGACGTCATCCCTTAGCGCACCAAACGCCTGTCATCACCTTGATGGCACCGACCAAAACGTTTAATTTGGCCGGCCTACAAGGGAGCTATATGATCACCGAAAATAAAGACGTACGTGAAGCGTTGAGCCGCACCCTCCTTCGTTTTGGCCTCAACCATCTCAACACATTTGCGCAATTGGCAACAACTGTTGCTTATCGGGAAGGTGCGTCATGGCTGGAGGCGGTTTTACATTATTTACGTGAAAACATGCATATTGTACAAAACACCTTGACGAAGGCGCTGCCAAATGCGCGCGTCTATCTTCCTGAGGGAACGTATTTGATGTGGATTGATCTTCGCGCTTATGCCCACGATGCAGATGAACTCAAACACAAACTCATCCACCGGGGTCGTCTTCTCGTGAACTTTGGTACAGATTATGGCCCAGAAGGCGCTGGCTTTATTCGACTCAATGTCGCTGCACCTAGAAAAACTGTAGAAGAAGGCGTGCAGCGCTTGCTTCACGCCTTAACGTCTCCATAGATACTACCGCAAGCGATGAAGGCATGGTATAAGGCGCTTGGCAGAAAAACATGGAAGGATGCAACCATGCGTTTTGTAAAATTTTTGTAAAAATGTTGATGCCTTGTATGGATGGTTAAGTACGGTGTGTTATAATAATCGTGTTTCTCACATCATCTTATAATGCTCAATTAACCCGATGACGACTGAAGGCCCAGAAGAAAGGAGGACACAATGGCAAAACCGATGTCTCAAGAAGAAGAGCGCTTATGGTCCGTATTTGCCCATTTAAGCCACCTTGTCAGTTTCATTTTAGGCGTCATTCCGTTTATTAATGTCCTTGCTCCACTTGCTTTATGGTTATGGCGTAAAAATGACAGCGACTTTTTTAATGATCAAGCCAAAGAAGCGCTCAATTTTCAAATCACAGTGGCGATCGTTACATTTGTTTTACAACTTTTCTTAGCTCTGACGACGGGTTCTTTTGGGGTAAATCTGTTAAGAAGTGGTGATGGTTTCTTCTTTAATTACGGGTATGGCTTTTTCGGTTTCGCTTCCATGTGGCTCGTCTTGCTATCCATTGTTGGATTGGCCAATCTTATTTTGACCATCATCGCTGCTGTCCAGGCTCATAATGGCGTGCGCTATCGTTATCCAGTGAATCTCCGCTTGGTCAAATAATGTGATCCTTCGAACGATCAACTTTTATATTTTAAGTATCGTATTTTTAGCATCATATCAATCTAGGCCAGCGCTCATCCGAACGCTGGCTTAAATTTATAAGACATCGGATAACCGTTGATATAAGCAATTGTTTGCCATCGATCAAGATCTGATACGATCACGTTCTTATAGGAGGATGGACACATGCGCTTTACACTACCGCCTGTGCTAACGCCACTTCCTTCATCATTTTATGAGCGTTCAACACTGGCCTTGGCGCAAGCGCTTTTAGGGCAACTCCTAGTACATGAAACGCCAGAAGGTCGAATGGTCGGCAAGATCGTTGAGACGGAAGCGTACATCGGTCCGTATGATAAGGCCGCACACAGCTACAACGACCGAAGAACAAAGCGTACGGAGGTCATGTATGGGCCGGCCGGTGTGAGTTATATCTACCTTATATATGGTATGTATGAATGTTTGAATGTCACAGCGAGTCAAGAAGGAAAGCCACACGCCATCCTCATTCGAGCTTTAGAGCCGATAGAAGGACTGGCCCTCATGCAAAAAAATAGACCCAAGGCTCGGACGCTTACAGCACTGACCAGCGGCCCTGGACGGCTCACGCAAGCTCTGGGCATTACGCGTGAACTAAACGGCCACGAACTTCGTCGCCCCCCGCTGTATCTTGCCCAGGGCACACACACCCCTCTACCACAGCATCAGATCGCTCGCGGCCCACGCATCGGCATTCATTATGCCCAAGAAGCACGTCATTTCCCTTGGCGTTTTTGGATAAAAGATCATCCATTTGTCTCAAAAGTGAAGCATGAACCCCGTGAACCATTAAGATAAAAGTATTTCTCCGACATCGCCTGTCTTGACCCCTGCAGCATTCGCCTCGTCAACATCGATATGAAAATCAAGTGCAAATGTCGAATGGACCCGGACGATTACATCATCAAAAATGACCCTTCGTTCGCCTGGTGTGCCTACCAAAACGCGAACCACTTCATGATCGTGAACCTCAAAGCGACGCGCATCATCCGGGTGCATATGAATGTGACGCTTGGCAACGATCACCCCGCGTTCTAAGATCATTTGGCCTTTAGGGCCAATGACGCGCGCGCCCGGTGTTCCCTTGATATCACCAGATAAACGAAGCGGCGCATCAATGCCGAGCATATAGGTATCGGTACGCGATAGTTCAATCTGTGAAGCTGAACGAACCGGACCTAAGACCCGCACACGATGGATCTCACCTTTGGGGCCAACCACTGTCACCGTCTCCTCGGCGGCAAATTGTCCAGGTTGAGAAAGGGGACGTAAGACATGAAGCATGTAACCGGGACCAAAAAGCACATCTAAATCTTGTTGGGAAAGGTGAATGTGGCGATTGGATACACCGATCGGTACCGTTCGCGACGATGGCGGCGTTTGATTCAAGCCATTCGATCCATCTGCGTTCCTTTGATGGTTATGAGCGTCATGCATCATGTCTTAACCCTCTTTCTAAATGGTTTGAAGTCATGTTTGATGTGTTTTACCATAACGTTCGAACAGTTCTTCTCGCGTGATGATCGTCCAATGCGGCGTGAGATCGCCACCTTCTCTCAATCGTTTATATGTTTGCGGATGAATGAGGGCAAGTAATGATTTTAAATAAATAGATGAGAGCCAAACGTACGGTGTTCGGGCCATCGGATACACACGAAACCCAAATGGACGCACACCACGGTACAATGCTGTGTAACCAAAACACGCTTTGACATCATCTTCCATATCTGCGATATAATGCGCCAAAAGTCTAAGCGCCATCTCTGCTTCCCGTTTGAGGGCGACCATCCGTCGCATGTCTGATGTTCCGTCACGTAAGGCTTGAAACAAAAGAACATTATTTAAATGTAAAAGTATTCCCTTCTCACCATGCCTTAAACCTGGAACAGAAGGACCACGGTAGCGGCCATACTGCAAAAACAAAAATCCATGTCGACCATTGAGCGGCCGGTAACGCATCATCATCCTTAGAAACCGTTCATACCCAAAATACAACCTGATCGTCAAAGGAATCTTCCTGTATTGAGCATCGGAAGCACCGGCATCCGATCCGGATGCTCCGGATTTCTCTATTGCTGGATCGATCCTACCGCCCTTCTTCCGCTCCATATGTTTTTGAATGCCTTCACCAATCGTAATAAATTTAAGAGGACTTTTTATTGCTTTTAATGTTTCAAAGACGGTTGGTAACATAGACAACATTCGCTCAGGCGCTTTTGGATCAGCACCAAATGTTCGTCCACTATCATGTAAAAGCACAATTTCTCCCGGTCCTAAATGATTCAAAATACGCCACTTCATCACCT
The DNA here is from genome assembly GCA_034007185.1 of Candidatus Carbonibacillus sp. Classification (GTDB taxonomy): domain Bacteria; phylum Bacillota; class Bacilli; order Thermicanales; family DSM-22653; genus Carbonibacillus. The sequence goes on from JAVERJ010000188.1 coordinate 4,102, forward strand.
TGGGGTGACTGTTTTTTTCCCAGTCGCGAGGCATCACCGACCAAAGAATGATATGAAAATGACGGCGGAGTAATACATAATCC
>JAVERJ010000189.1:0-4181 GCA_034007185.1 Candidatus Carbonibacillus sp.
GCGATCTTGAAACGATGGCGCAAGATCTCGCAACTCATATCGGTCGTTTTAAAGTCTAAAGAAGACGCACGTCGCGATACTGCGTCATGTTTAAACCTGCTTCCACGACGGAGGCAGGTTTGTTCTTTTGACGATCTTAACGTCGGCAAGTCTTAAGGTGTCTGTCTTCTGATAATCTTCATCGGGAAAAAGGCGGCGACTCGTAAAATGACGAACATTGGAGTAAAATGGTCCTTATGATGAACGATCTCAAGGAGGTGCGGGCTTTGACTTTAGACAGGTGGACGTTGACTTGCACCGTATCAAGTGCTGAGGCGATGATGGCTTTGGGGAAGCGCCTCGCAACGGTTTTAAGAGATGGTGATATTTTGCTCATGCACGGACCATTGGGTGCGGGGAAGACGACGTTTGTACAGGGCTTAGCCCGTGGATTGGGCATCGCCGATGCGGTCGTTTCTCCGACGTTTGCTTTGATTCAGACGTATCACGGTTCGATGACCCTTCACCATATGGATCTTTATCGCCTGCCCCCCGGGGAAGATCTCGGGTTTCAGGAATATATAGAGGATGAAGCGCTGGTGGTCGTCGAGTGGCCGGATGCTGCTGACGATTTTTGGCCGGATGCACGTATGGAGATACGTATCGCCTACGAGGATGATGGCCATGAACATGGCTCGCCTCCAAGACGTATCACGTTGACACTCATCGGTCGACGTTATACGGAGCGACACGCGATCGTTGAAGACGTTCTTCAGGAGGTGTGTGATGCGCATTCTAGCTCTTGATGCTACCCATGGAACGTTTTCGGTTGCCTTAATCGAAGATCGTGCGCTGATAGCCGAGATGACCATGCGTCTACCTAGGCAAGTTTCGACACAGCTCGTACCTACCATTGAATTGCTTTTAAACAAGGTGGGCTGGTCCTTAGAGAGTCTCACCTTGATCGCCACCTCCCATGGGCCGGGATCGTATACAGGCCTGCGGCTGGCAGTAACCACAGCCAAGGCCTTGGCCTATGGCTTAGACGTGCCACTGGTCGGTATTTCATCTTTAAAACTTTTGGCCCAAGCCGTTCCTCCGCTTCCGATCGACGCTTATCTTGTTCCGCTGATCGATGCACGGGGAGAACGGGCGTATGGTGCGGTGTATCGTTGGGCGCTCGAAGGTCAAAGCTGGTTTTTAAGAACCATCATCGATGAACGCGTACAAACTATTGATGCTTGGCTGAAGACTTTACAAACGCTTCTCAATGGGTCTGATATGCCCCTTGACACAGACGATCATCTAGACGATCATCTGCCGATGGTTGTGCTCATTGGCGATCCGAGCGTCCCTTACAAAGATATTTGGCGTGCGCAGTTAGGGGAAAAGGCGCACTGGATCGAAGGAGTGTATGCGCCGCTTCGGGCCGCGCACCTCGCACAGCTCGCCATCGAGGCATGGCAAGACGGCGCGGTGGCCGATGCTTTTTTTGTCCCATTATATGTTCAAAAAAGCGCTCCAGAAAAAAACCTCGAACAATCGTAAGATAGCCGACATCTTTTAAATCAAAAAAGGAGAGGGCGGAAGGAGTAGGAAAGGTCTGATGGCAAAAAGCGCCGCTACCCACGATGACGCGACGAACTTACGACCGATGGAAGAGAAAGATGTTGCCGCTGTCGCGGCGCTCGATCGCCTTGTCTTTACGCTCCCTTGGTCGTACGAATCGTTTATGCATGAACTTAAACATAATCCTTTAGCCCGTTACTATGTGCTCGAGCATGAGACGGGTCTCATCGGATATGCTGGCATGTGGCTCGTCTTTGATGAGGCACATGTGACGAATATCGCCGTACATCCTGAGCAACGTGGTCGAGGCTGGGGAGAGCGGTTACTGAGACATCTGATGCGCGTGGCCCGCGCGTATGGCGCTTCGGCCATGACGTTGGAAGTGCGTGTATCCAACGCGATTGCACTTCGTCTGTATAAAAAACTTGGGTTTAAAATCACAGGCCGTCGAAAAGGTTATTATCAGGATAATGGTGAAGACGCCTATGTGATGTGGGCTTCCTTAACAGACAACGAAGGTTGATCAACAAGGCTCCAAACATGATCGACAAACATGGTCTAGAAAAGAGGAAGTAAGATCATGACACGCTTCATATTAGCGATTGAGACGAGTTGCGACGATACAGGCGCAGCGGTTGTCGCGGATGGGAAGCACGTTTTATCTAACGTCCGGCAGTCACAAGTCATGCGTCACGCAGTTTTTGGGGGGGTTGTACCGGAGATTGCCTCCCGTGAACATGTCTCGATGATTGTGCCCGTGGTGGATGCTGCGCTCCGTCAAGCAGGTCTTACAGGGAAAGCGTTGACGGCTGTCGCTGTCACATATGCTCCGGGCTTGATCGGTTCGCTTTTTGTAGGTGTGATGTTTGCAAAAGGCTTGGCTTTATCTTGGAATCTTCCACTTATCGCTGTTCATCACTTGGCTGGGCACATCTATGCCAATCAACTGGTTCGTCCGCTCGTGTTTCCAGCTGTGGCCTTGGTGGTCTCTGGTGGGCACACTGAACTCGTTGCGATCTATGATCACGGCATTTTTGAAGTGCTCGGTCGCACACTCGATGATGCTGTCGGTGAAGCCTACGATAAGATCGGGCGTTTACTGGATCTTCCATATCCGGCTGGTCCGCATATCGATCGACTGGCGCAGCTGGGCGTGCCGCGTTTTGATTTTCCTCGGGCCAAAACAGACCATCCTTTGATGATGAGTTTTAGCGGTCTTAAAACACATGTGCAGCAGTTTATACAAACGTATCGCCGTAAGCATCCGGGGGAAGCGTTGCCTGTAAATGATATTGCGGCGAGCTTTCAAAAAAGCGTCGTTGATGTGCTCGTCGATCGAACGACTCGGGCCATTACAGCGCTCGGTGCACGGCAGCTTTTACTCGCAGGCGGTGTTGCTGCAAACAACGCCTTGCGTCAAGCGCTCGCCGAAGTTGCCCAGACCATGGGTGTAGAGTATGTCATGCCACCGCTTGAATATTGTACGGACAATGCGGCCATGATTGCAGCGTATGCAGATGTCCTTTATCAAAAGGGGCAATTTGCTGATCTAACGTTGACCCCGCAAGCGACGCTCGATCTTAAAGCAGCATCACTGCAACATCAAAGGTGATCGACATCACCCTGAGCATTGTCGAAAGTGCTTTGGAAGGCGTAGAGGGTCGTCTTGAGGTTGGGTGGGGAAAAAAGGAAAAGATATCCACAGGCACCTTGTGGATGGTGTGGATAAGTGCCTGTGTATTTTGGGGAAAGGTTGGTTCATCCGAGGCATAAAGAAGGGATGAGCCTGTGGGTAAAAAGGTTGTTCTGCTGTTTTTTTTGATGGCTTTGTGGATCAATGGTGTCCAAGACGACGCGGTGCGCGCGGATGTTCCAAAGCGTTGGTTGATCGTTGCTGTGAACGATTTGTCTTTTAAGGCGCTCCAGCGATTGGCGGATGAAAGTGAGCGTTGGCGCGAACTCTTCGATCAAGGTGCGCTTGCCTCTATGACTTTAAGAACACTGGCCGGTCGTGGTCAAGAAGCTCTCAACTGGACGATTGCCGGTGGACAGCGCAATGCACGTCTGGATTCTGTACACTTCACCTGGGGAGGGTGCCCTACGGATCATCCCGCCGCACTCGAAAATGTTAGTGGCTCGTGGGATAATGGTGTGTGTGGCCATGAACGTTTATGTCTGTCCGCCGGTCGTCCTCGGCTTGATCTCGTGACGTTCGGCGACGTCCTTTCGGACATCGGTGCCTCCACAGCATATGTTCCGTTTGAACAAGACCCTGCGCTTCCTGTCATCTGGCTTATGGGGCATAAGCAGTGTATGAACGTCTACCGCAGTGCTTTCTTGGATGCCATTCCTCCTGTCGATGTTTTACTCATCACCGCTCAAGCCAAGACCGACACATGGCTGAATCAAGCGGAAGACATCGCATTACGCATCGTGCGCGCGCGGCAAGCCGGTCAAGAAGTGATGCTTCTGGGAACGACGCCTATTGCTGAAGAGGGGCATGCGGTACCCATTTTCTGGTGGCGTCCGAATGGCGAGGGACAAGGTGGCTATCTCCGTTCATCGACGACCCGTTGGCCGGGCATCGTCGCTGCTGTTGATCTATTGCCGACATGGTTGGTGTCCTTTCAAGC
>JAVERJ010000190.1:0-4174 GCA_034007185.1 Candidatus Carbonibacillus sp.
CTACGGCTCAACGATCTTTTATATGGGCTGATGTTGCGTTCAGGAAACGATGCTGCTGTGGCTATAGCGGAACACGTCGGCGGCTCTGTGCCCGGTTTTGTTCGACTGATGAATGAAAAAGCGGCGTGGCTTGGTCTCAACCACACGCATTTTATGAATCCTCATGGATTAGATGAAGAAGGCCATTATGCGTCGGCACATGATTTGGCTGTTCTCTCTGCATATGCTTTAAAAAATCCCGTTTTTCAAGAAATCGTAAAAACGACCAAAACAACCGCACCCTTACCCGGCGCCGCATGGGATCGACTCTGGATCAACAAAAATAAAATGCTGCGCCTCTATCCTGGAGCCGATGGCATCAAAACGGGCTACACGGAGATGGCCAAACGTTGCCTTGCTTCTTCTGCAACGCGCAATGGTATACAACTTGCAGCAATCGTTTTAAACGATGGCAATGATTGGGAAGATTCTATGGCGCTATTGGATTATGGATTTACACATTTTGATTGGGTCCGTCTAGCCGATCCGCTGACGCCCATCGTAGAAACGCACGATCAAGTGACCTATCGTCTCACAGTACGTCGACCCTTTGTGTATCCTCTTCAGGCTGATGAGCTACCACGTGTTACATCGCATATCCTTTGGTCAGATCAAAACATCACTTGGCAGAAGAAGCATGACGAAGAACCTCTGGCGCTGGGGATTGCAACGCTCGAAATAAAAATTGGAGAAAAGATGATTGCCCGTCTACCACTGGACGGGACGGTTCTGAAAACAACTTCAATGAAAAAGGGAGCGGATGGGTCGTGATACACTGGATATGGGGGAGTATGATCATCGCCAGCACGCTTTACGCCGCATTCACAGGACAACTTGAATTATTAAATGAAGCGATTTTTGAAGGCGCGCGCCAAGGTGTTCAAGTAACGTTCGTACTTTTGGCATTCATTGTTTTTTGGCTTGGCATCTTAAAGGTTGCTGAAGAAGCCGGTCTACTTCAGGCCTTAGCAAAAATACTTCGTCCACTCATCCGTTTTCTTTTTCCAGACATCCCGCCAGGTCACCCAGCTGAGGGATACATATTATCCAATATGAGTGCTAATTTTTTTGGCCTCGGCAACGCTGCTACCCCTATGGGCATTAAAGCCATGCAAGCCTTAAAAACGCTATCGCCACATCCGGAGCGCGCCAGTCGCTCCATGATCACCCTGTTGGCCATCAATACAGCATCGATCACCATTGTTCCCTCGACTGTTATTGCCTATCGTATGGCTAAAAATAGTGCGAATCCCTCGGAAATTGTCGTCCCCGCGGTTCTTGCCTCAACCATTGGCACCATTGCTGCAATTTTAATCGATAAATTTTACCAAAAACGCTACGAACCTTAACATGCTTGTTTTTTATCATGATGTTTGCGATTTTCATCATGAGCTCTGGCCCATACCATCTCATCTAAACCTTCGCTGTTTGTCAAATGGGGAGGGGCGTGCATGGCTCTACTGATGTGGCTTTCGAATGCGATTTTACCTTTTTTAATTGCCTTCATCGTAACCATCGCTCTCTTTAAAAAAGTTCAAGTTTACGATGCTTTTATTCATGGTGCAAAAGAAGGTTTTGATACGGTTCTTGCCATCATGCCACATCTGATCGGTATGTTGGTAGCCGTGCAAATGCTAACAAAATCTGGCTTACTTTCATGGTTTATTGCGCACACTGCCTCTTTCTTCACCGCGATGGGGGTGCCTGTTGAAGTGGTGCCACTCGCCTTTCTCCGACCGATCTCCGGGGCTGCTTCTTCTGCCGTGATGCTTTCTATCTTTGACACATATGGGCCCGATTCGTTTCTCGGGCGCTTAGCCTCAGTGATGCAAGGAAGCACCGATACAACGCTTTATGTTCTTACGGTTTATTTTGGAGCGGTTGGTATTCGCCATTATCGATATGCTTTAAAGGTAGGTCTATGGGCAGATTTAGCTGGTCTTATCGGCGCCATTGTGATCACCTATATGTTTTTTTCGTAAGTCATGATTCAGTCATGATGAAGATGGCTTTGTGTGAAACGTTACGTACATATGGATCATTCGCCCCTATGATCGCTGCTATGCATGATACGAATGACAGCAGGCGACATTTTTTTTATGTTCTATGGTACAATAAGGTAGGAGACACATCACAATGGATCGCGCACACGATGATGGTCGAGACATGTGTATGCGCCTATGAATCAGCACCATCCTTAAGACTGTTAAACAGAGTCCCCGCTGGGACGAAGAAGGAACGAGGCTATATGGAAAGATTACAAAAAGTGATTGCCGGGGCGGGTGTGACGTCTCGACGTAAAGCCGAAGATTTGATTCGTGCCGGTCGTGTTACGGTGAACGGAAAAACGGCCACCATCGGTATGCAAGTTGATCCGGATAGCGATATGATAGCAATCGATGGGAAACGTTTAAAACACGATCATAAGCGAATCATTGTTCTTTATAAACCGCTTTATACAGTCACAACCTTATCAGATCCACAGGGCAGAAAGACCGTTCGTGATCTCATCACCGATATTCCAGAACGTTTGTATCCTGTGGGTCGATTGGACTATATGACCAGTGGTGTACTTCTTCTCACAAATGATGGGGGACTGACCGAAACATTACTGCATCCACGATACGGCATTGAAAAAGAATATGAAGCGCGCGTCGATGGTCAGCCAACAGAACACATCATGCAACGTTTAAAACAAGGGCTCCTGCTCGACGATGGCTGGGTCAAGGTGAAGTATGCAGGCTATCGCGGACAATTTGTCCGTATCGTCATAACGGAAGGACGAAAACATATCGTCCGTCGTTTGCTCGCTGCTGTAGGACTTCCTGTCCGGGAATTGACTCGCTTGCGATTTGCGAACATCGGGCTTGAAGGCCTCAAGCCTGGGATGTGGCGTGATGTATCCCCGAAAGAATATGCCACCTTAAAACAATTAACGTCTATGTCACAAACTCGTCACAAATCATCCTTGTGAATCTATCGAATCGCGACACAGTATGTTAAAATATGAACGAAGTTGACATATGTGTGTCCTCATCACTCTATATCAATGATGGTTATAGAAAGGGGGATAGAGGATGAGTGAACGCAATGATCTGAGCCGCATCAAATGTACGTGTGGGCATGTCAATCCGCCCGGGACCAGCATCTGTGAAGCATGTGGACGCCCCTTAGATGGTGGGAGCGATCTATTGAATATGCGCTACGAAGGTATGGCCCGCCGTTCGCAGGTAACGCCTCGAACGCCGATTGATTATATATGGCGTTTTTTTGCCTCCGTAACGGTGGCAGTCTGGATGATCGCGATCGCCCTTGTCGCTTCGATTATTGGAACACTTCTACCTCAGGAACAATTTAAACAATCCTCGTTACCGGCAGAGATATACTATCCACAGACCTATGGTTGGTTTGGTGAGATATACTACCGCCTTGGCTTTCATCAACTTTTTTATTCATGGTGGTTTATCACCCTTCTTTTGATGATCGGTATTTCTCTTGTTGTCTGTAGTATTGATCGAGCTGTACCTCTGTATAAAGCCTTACAAAAAAAGCGCATTCCTCAAAACGATCAGTTTTTAAGAAGACAGCGGCTGTTTTTAGAAATCACGGGTGACAGTGATGTATGGGATAAGCTTCACCAAACGTTACAAAAAAAGCGCTACCATATGGCGACGGATGGAAAAGCTTCTCTATTCGAAAAAGGACGTGTGAGCCGCTGGGGTCCTTATATCAATCACATCGGGCTCATTTTACTCATTCTCGCTTTTATGTTACGGTTTATCCCTGGGTATTATTTGGATGACTATGTTTGGTTGTGGGACGGACAAACACGCGCCGTGCCAGGGACGCCATATTATGTAAAAAGCGAAGGGTTGAAGATCGATTTCTATACTGAAAAAGATTTCCCTGACCCATCTGCTTTTGTGCCAAATCATGTCAAATCGTATCAAACGGATCTCGTTTTATACAAAAAAGAAGGGGAGCAGTTTATTGAAATCGCGCGCGGGTCGACGATGGTCAATCACCCCTTCGAATATGAAGGTCTGTACTTGTATCAATCCGGTGAACAAGCGAATCAGTTAAAAGGTCTCAAGCTTGAAGTTCTTGACAAACAAACTGGTAAAGCGCTCGGTGA
>JAVERJ010000191.1:0-4169 GCA_034007185.1 Candidatus Carbonibacillus sp.
TGAGAGGTTTAAGGAGATGACAGCGTGCGAAGCGATATGATCAAAAAAGGGGTGGACCGTGCCCCACATCGAAGTCTTTTGTATGCGACAGGCAAAGTAAAACCAAAAGATCTAGAAAAACCGTTTATTGGCGTTTGCAATTCATACATTGATATTATACCAGGTCATGTTCACCTACAGGAATTTGGTCGCGTGGTAAAAGAAGAAATCATTCGCGCTGGCGGCATTCCTTTTGAATTTAACACGATCGGTGTCGACGATGGGATCGCCATGGGTCATATCGGCATGCGGTATTCTTTGCCCAGCCGGGAACTGATTGCCGATTCCGCTGAGACGGTCATTCAGGCTCATTGGTTTGATGGGGTATTTTATATACCTAATTGCGATAAAATTACCCCGGGTATGTTGATGGCTGCCATGCGAACCAATGTGCCAGCCGTTTTCGTAACAGGTGGTCCCATGGAAGCGGGCGTTGGGGAAGATGGCGAAAATTTATCATTGGTTGATGTGTTTGAAGCGGTTGGCGCGCATCAAGTCGGTAAGATCAGCGATGAGGCGCTCAAACGTCTAGAAGAGAGCGCTTGTCCAACGTGTGGCTCTTGTTCTGGTATGTTTACGGCAAATTCGATGAACACCCTCTTGGAAGTATTAGGTTTAGCCCCCTTGGGCAATGGAACGATCGTCGCGACAAGCAAACGTCGCCGTGAACTCATCCGTGAGGCTGTTCAACATTTGATGCGTATGATTCAAGAAGATATTAAACCGCGGGATTTGGTGACCATTGAAGCGATCGATGATGCCTTTGCGCTTGATATGGCGATGGGTGGTTCGACCAACACGGTATTGCATACGCTGGCCATTGCCCATGAAGCAGGGATAACGTATGATCTTCAACGCATTAACGAGATTGCTGATCGCGTTCCGTATCTGGCTAAAATTTCTCCAGCTTCGCGTTACTCAATGGATGATGTCGATCGTGCGGGTGGTGTAAAGGCGATCTTAAAGGAGCTCTTGCGCATCCCGGGGGCCATTCATGGTGACCGACGCACCCTGACCGGGCAAACGATTCGGGAATTGGTAGAGGACGCAGAAATCTTAAATCCGGACGTAATACGTCCTATTGAACGGGCGTACAGTCCGCGCGGTGGGCTTGCTGTTTTATATGGCAATTTGGCCCCCAACGGGGCGGTGATCAAGGTCGGGGCTGTCGATCCGAGCATCACGTATTTTCGTGGACCGGCCATTGTCTTTAATGATCAAGATGAAGCTTTAGAAGGTATTCGCGAAGGGCGTGTGAAAGAAGGGCATGTTGTTGTCATTCGCTACGAAGGGCCGAAAGGGGGGCCCGGGATGCCAGAGATGCTCGCCCCGACGTCTGCCATCGTCGGACGTGGTTTAGGAACGAAAGTGGCACTCATTACAGATGGGCGTTTTTCTGGAGCGACACGCGGGATTGCCGTTGGTCATATCAGTCCAGAAGCACAAGAAGGCGGACCGATTGCCCTTGTTGTGGATGGTGATGAGATTGAGATTGATCTTATGGCGCGCACCTTAAATGTTCTCATCGATGAAGATGAATTCAAAAGACGGCGTGAACAATTTGTCTTACCAGAACCTAAAGTAAAAACAGGTTATCTTGCACGTTATGCAAAACTCGTAACATCCGCCAATACCGGTGGTGTGATGAAAATCGAATAAAGGATGAAGAGCATACCGAAAAAAGTATGACACTGCATGACAAACTAGACAAAGAGATGTGGATGTGGAGAGAACCAAATATGGACGGATGATCATCAAGAAAGATGCATTGTATACGAGAAAGACACATCGGCTTTTAAAAGATAGGAGGGAGAAGGGTTGGCAGAAAAAACAGTGGCCCAAACGGATGACCGAGCGTTCAAGGGAAAGTTGGAACGAACAGGGGCAGAGATTGTCGTTCAGGCACTCAAAGATGAAGGTGTGGATGTCATTTTCGGCTACCCGGGTGGTGCTGTTTTACATTTGTACGACGCCCTCTACGATGCAGGAATCGCTCACGTTTTGACCCGTCATGAGCAAGGTGCCATTCATGCTGCAGAAGGGTACGCCCGCATATCCGGCAGGCCGGGCGTGGTCATCGCCACCTCAGGGCCGGGGGCGACCAATTTGATGACGGGGCTTACCGATGCCATGATCGATTCTTTGCCACTTGTCGTCATCACTGGGCAGGTTGGTACGCACGTCATGGGGACCGATGCTTTTCAAGAGGCCCCCATATTCAGTATGACGATGCCCGTCACGAAGTACAATTATCAAGTTAAAAAGGCTTCGGATCTACCGCGCGTGATTCGTGAAGCCTTTCATCTTGCGACAAGCGGCAGGCCAGGACCGGTTTTAATCGACTTGCCCAAAGACGTGACCGCTCAGCGCGCGCCTTATGTTCGTCCGGAATCCCTTGATCTTCCTGGCTATCAACCGACGACAGTACCCCATGAGGTGCAACTTCAGAAACTTTTGTCTCTCATTCCCCAGTCGAAAAAACCTGTCCTCTTAGCTGGCGCTGGTATTTTGCATGCACGCGCTGAACAATACCTTGTACAATTTGTCGAACGTACACGGATCCCGGTCGTTCATACGCTTTTAGGATTGGGCGGTATGCCTTATGATCACCCACTTTATTTAGGCATGGGCGGCATGCACGGATTGGTCGCGGCGAATCAAGCACTCTATGAAGCGGATTTATTAATTAATATTGGGGCGCGTTTTGACGACCGGCTTACAGGTGATCCGCGTCATTTTGCCAAAAAGGCAAAAGTTGTTCATGTCGATATCGATCCTGCGGAGATCGGGAAAATCATTGCAACGGATATACCGATCGTCGGTGATGCTCGCGAAACGTTGGTGCGATTGCTTTCTTACCCGCTTCAACCAGCCGATAGCGAAGCGTGGCTGAAAGAATTGAAAAGTCTTCAAGATGCGTATCCGCTTTGGTATACACCGAATAGCCATACCATTAAACCGCAAGAAGTGATCCGTCTCGTGCATCGCTTGACACAGGGCGCGGCGATCGTCACGACGGATGTCGGACAGCACCAAATGTGGGCGGCGCAGTATTATGGGTTTCAAAAAGCACACCGTTGGGCCACATCGGGTGGTCTTGGAACGATGGGTTTTGGTTTTCCGGCGGCGATTGGTGCCAAACTGGCAGCACGGGATGAAACGGTCGTTGCTGTTGTTGGAGACGCTGGCTTTCAGATGACGATGCAGGAGCTAGCGCTTCTTAAAGAATATGGTCTCGGTGTGAAAGTGCTCATTTTAAATAATTTTGCCCTCGGCATGGTTCGTCAGTGGCAAGAACTTTTTTATGATAAGCGGTATTCTGAGTCGCTTCTTCCTTTTCAGCCCGATTATGTGAAGTTGGCTGAAGCATATGGGATCGATGGTTATCGGGTGCAAGACCGTTTTGAATTAGAAAGCGTCTTAAGTCGCGTTTTTGCCGACGATGCCCCGGTGCTTGTCGATATTCACATCGATCCGTCGGAGAATGTCTATCCCATGATCCCGCCTGGTAAGGGCATCCATCAAATGGAAGGGGTGCGTCCCAATGAAGCAGGTACTCTCTCTTCTCGTGCGTGATCAGGCTGGGGTCTTAAATCGTATTAGCGGACTTTTCTTGCGACGTGGTTATAACATTGAAGCGATCACCGTTGGGCAAAGTGAACGGATAGGGTTATCCCGTATGACCATCGTGGTTGAAGTAGAAGATGCTCGAGCCCGAGAGCAAGTCAAAAAACAGCTCCATAAACAGATCGATGTCATTAAAGTGATCGATCTTACCGATCGTCCCACGGTTGCACGAGAGTTGGCTTTAATCCGTGTATCGGCAACGGCTCAGGAACGGAGTGAGATCAATCATTTAATTGAACCTTTTCGGGCGCGTATTTTAGATGTCGGGAAAGTATCCGTGACCATTGAAGTGACGGGTGGGAATGATAAGATCGAGGCACTGATTGAGCTTTTACGACCATATGGTATTCGAGAGATTGCCCGGACAGGACTGACGGCTTTGGGGCGCGAACCTTTGGAACGTTCGACGGAGCAAGACGTCACCGAAGCATCCCTTGTTTAGAAGCGTTTGTTATCAAACTTAAAACACGATCTTAAATCACGATCTTAAATCACGATCTTAA
>JAVERJ010000192.1:0-4161 GCA_034007185.1 Candidatus Carbonibacillus sp.
TGTGAGCATATTGCCGTGAGTGTCGTAGGTGTATTCGTTTTGCCCGTACTCATCATGTTTTAGCAATCTGTTGGTAGCAGTATCATAGAAATAATCTCTCGACCATTTGTTTTGACTGCTCATGTTTAGGATGTTTCCAAGTTTGTCGTATTCAAAAGTTTGGGTGTAATTACTTACATCGTTGCTTTGATTATCAAAAGGAACCGGAGAAACTATTGCCAAATCTGCTTTTGATGGCGCAGAATTTAAGCCTCCTTTTTCTCTACCAGTTGCCTCAATCAACCTATACAACGCATCATATTCATAAGTAGAAATCGGATCAATTACCGAATTATCAAAATAAACTGTCTGCTGTGCATCATCTTCAACTTCAGTAATATTGCCAACTGAATCGTAAGTGTAATTCAGATCCTGTAGAATAACTGAACCAGTGTTTTTGGTAGTAAGCAATCTTGTTAGTCTGAAGTTTTCGGAATCATAAGTATAAGCAGTTTTGCTGTTATTTCCGTAATATATCTCGGTTCGCTGACCACGAGCATTATAGTTGATATTGCTAATATATTCATCCTCTCCATTTAGAACCTGCTCCAATAATCCACCCTTGGTATAAACATTAGTTATAACAGTGCTTTCTGGTTGTGTTATGGTTACAGGCCTGTTCAAAGCGTCAAAACTTGTTTCTGTTAAAAATTCTTCGGTTTGCAGAGCAACTGTTCCGTTGTAATCCAAAACGTTCTGATAATCAACTGCAAATTGTTTCTTCAAAGATAGCAAATTGTTTTTAAAGTCGTATGAAATTTGACAAATTTCTAACATTAATTTTTATTACAAAAAATAATTCTTTAACCCAAAACAACCTAGATGTTTTAATATTATTCTTTAACATAAATACTGATTATCAATGTGTTATGGTTTTAGATTCTTGAAAAGGGATATATGGTACAGTACCCTGATTGACGCTTTTATCACTAAAGGAAAGCTAAAGCAAATGGTTTTATAACAAACAAGAAAATGGTATATATACCAAAGACATTTATATCAATCGTCTCTATTTTAAAATTACTGTTTTTTAATTTTATCACAATCAAAGTTAATGACATATATGGCTCTATGTGTATCGCGAACTAGCAAAACTTCCATTGATTCTTTCTTTTTATAAATTGAGTCATTTAAATTTATAGAGTCATAAAGCCCGCTCGTATCGCCGTTAAGAAGAACCAGTATTTCTGCATTACTGTCTTTTATAATAACTGTTTCATTCATGTGATTTTTCTCGTCTAAATATTTATTTATAACCAAGCCTTTATACTCTTTATCATTTACAATAGTTTTTTTATTCTCACAAGCTCTGTAGGGTGCATTTTTTGTAATCCCTATTATTCCTAAGTAAATTACAATAAATGTTATTACAAAGAAAAGAAAATAATATTTTTTTTGCTTAGGCATAAACTAATAAAGAATTGTTGATTTTTCCGACCACTTAAATCCAACATTAATACCTTTTGGTCCTTTGCCTATACCATAACCTCTCTCAAGATAATTATCGCCATAATTAATTAATGCATCCTTGTTTGTACTATTTAGCGGAATATCTCCAGAATTAGTAAATCCAAACATAAACAAACTAGCATCCCAACCCGACGACTTACCTTCATACATATTGTTTATAAATGGAGATCCATCATTTGTGTAAATTGACGCTTCATTATAAGATATTCCTCCATAATATCCAATAGTGGGGCCATGAGAGAAGTAAAAGTTTTTTAATCCTTGTGAATCGGTAATAATTCCTAATTCCAACTCATATCCCCCACCGAATGCAAACCCCGCCGATATAGACTGAGTACCTGCACCATTCGTACCGATTGGTGCTGTCAATAGCATATTAGACTTATTTTGCATCTCTGCATTGAAATCATATTGTATTTCTTTCATCGAGCCATACCCACTTTGCATAAACTTGAAATTCTCACTTGAACTTAATTGGGAGTAATATTTGCCATATTGCTCTGCTTGGGCTTGAGTTATATTTTTAAATACTCCGTTTTCTTTTTTAAGCGAGAAGTAGTCTGAAGTTTTCATAATAATAGCTTCTCCTCCTTTTCCTCGCTCATCATAACCTAATAATTTCCCACTATAGCTTAAGATTGGATTATCCAAAGCTCCGGTAGGGTCTGTTCTTATTATTGGGCTATTTTGACAATACGAGTACGGACTTACCCAGCTTCTTTGGTCTGCCATTGGGTCAACACTCACGAACCTACACAGCCAAGCCGCGTAATACCTCGCCCCATAATAATAAAGTCCGGTTTCTTCGTCCCGTTCTTTGCCAACATACCTGTATCGTTTCAGCGAAACATCAACTTCATTTCTGCCACTGCGATAACTTGTAGTTCCAAACGGGTGATATTCTTCATAAGATATTATGTTAGCGCTTGCGTCAAGCTCCAAACACGAAGAACCTAAATGATTATCATATTGATAACGGACAGTTGTTTCTGGAGTTGTTGATAAATCTCCTTCTTCAACTATTAATAAGTCGATTATTGCAAAGCGTTTACGATCTTCTGCAATATGTACTGTTGCTCTTTCGGTTTCTATCACATCACTTATGTATTTTCTGTAAACTTCACAACCGTTATTATAATATCTTTCTTCTCTTATTCCGCCTTGTTTTAAAACGACTTTACGGGTTCGTTCACCGTTTGCATCGTAATTGTAATAGCTGGTTACTGTTCCGCATACTGTTTGAAATAATTGGTCTTTGTAATCCCAGTCCATTAAGGACAAATGTGGCATACTCAGCATGTTTCCGTGAGCATCGTAGGTATATTGATCGATTGTGCCGGAATGTCTTAATAAACGATTTGTGCCTACATAATAGGGCGCAACCTGGTCGTCATAAAAATAATCTCTGGACCAATTGTCGTTTAAAGGATTTGAAGTAATACTCTTCATATTGAGAATGTTTCCCAGTTTATCATACGTGTATTTTTGGGTATAATTGTACATTGATGCGGAAGCAGGTGGAACTGGTATGCTATTCGAACTTAAATCTGTATTTGATGGGGCATAGTTAAGTCCGCTTTTCTCTCTTCCGGTTGCCTTAATTAAACGGTATAATGCATCATACTCATACGTAGATAATGGCTGTATTTCTGCATTCCCAAAATAATTTGTGCTTTGTGCAGTATCATTAATGCTAATAATATTTCCTACAGAATCATAGGTATAGGTTAAATTTTGTAACACTACAGAACCTGTATCTTTTGTCGTTAACAGATTTGCTAATCTGAAATTTTCATCATCGTATGTGTAACCAGTCTTAGTACCATTCCCATAATAAATTTCTGTTCTTTGTCCTCTGGCATTGTATTCTATGCGACTTATATATTCATCTTCGTCATAAAGAACCTGTTCCAACAATCCTCCTTTATTATAAACATATTGAATTGATGGTATTGCTATTGGGGTTGGAGGCAACGGCGGATCAGGCGGTGGAACCGGAATATCCGCTGGCGATGGAGGCAATGTACTATCTATGTTTATTGGTCTGTTCAAAGCATCAAAACTTGTTTCTGTTATAAATTCTTCGGTTTGCAGAGTAACAGTTCCGTTGTAATCCAAAGTATTCTGATAATCAACTGCAAACTTTTTCTTCAAAGTTAGCAAATTATTCTTAAAGTCGTATAAATAAAAGTTGGTTTTTCCGTCTTGAGAGTAAAGATTTTCTACTTGTCCGATATTATTCAAGTTGGCATTTGTGCCGTATTCTATTTGTTGAACTTTCTTTTCGGTTGCTGTACCTGCTTTTAAGTATGTGTTTTTGGGTCTTAAAAGTTCATCGTATTCGTTTGTTGTTCTCTGGTCGCGGCTGTCCCAAACATAAATCGGCATCTTCGCAGCATTATATATTATCCAACGTTTGCCAGAGTCAATATTGCTGGTCATAATTAGTTGACCTGCCATGTCGTAAGTGTTTTGGGTCATGGAACGTCCCAAAGCATCCTTTACAGCTGTTATCTGGCCCAGAATGTCAAGGGTTTGTATGGTTGTAACGGTATTCTCAGGTGCAATTGTATCATTGCTGTCTGCCCTATTATCGTCTTCGGTTTTAAATGCCACTCCTAAAGGACTTATATATACTCTCTGCGGGGTGTT
>JAVERJ010000193.1:0-4148 GCA_034007185.1 Candidatus Carbonibacillus sp.
GCAGGATTAAGGCTTTAAACGAGCCGAGCAATATGTTCCTCAGCTGCACCCGGTAAGAAAAAGATCGGTGGTATCTCGATCAGTGTATAGGCACCGGGGCTTAAGCGCATGGCCGCGCGTGCTGCGGATACCATAATTTGTGCAGTGAGTGCCGGGTTATGGATGCGCATTTGAAATTGAAACCATTGATTGTCGGTTTGACCGGATACACCTTTTCGTTCCATGATGACGCCATGACCACGATCGATCAGTTTTTTGACGTCCGGTACGACATAAACATGGGTTTCATCGTGCACAAAATAAGGATCTTTGAGAATGGCTTGTTGAACATCGTCGTATGAGGCGCCCTTTTCCAGTTCAATGTAGACGTCACGTCGGTGTTGGCCGGAGCCTTTGGGAATCGTCAGAGATAAGGCATCTTTCACACCAGGTATGTGCTTGACGGCAACGGTATGACCCATGCTCATACCTGGACCAAAATTGGTATAGGTGAGGCCGCGCGGCGCCATCATTTCCAGTACGGCGCGCAAGATGGAGTCCGTACCGGGATCCCAACCCGCTCCGAGTACGGCGACACTGTGATGATCTTTGGCTACCTGATTGAGGTCATGACGGACACGAGGAATCTCAGTATGAATATCAAAACTATCAACGGTGCGCGTACCTTGTTGGAGATACATTTGGGCGATCTCTGGTGTGTTTCGGCTGGGGGTCGCCAGTAAGACGACATCGGCCTCCCCAAGTTTTTCCAGAGCATCCACTATGGTGATGTGTTGGAGATGTGGGGGAATGTCTAAAAGAGATGGTTGACGGCGGATCAGTCCTACGAGTTCCATGTCAGGTGCGGCAAGCACCGCTTCAATGGCGAAATGACCGATATTTCCATAACCGTGAACAGCGACTTTGATCTTCGTCATGGTTGACACTCCTTTATACATGAACGGATTAAAACAAAAAAACGTCTGTACTGAGTATACTGTGAGGTATGTCCAGGTGGCAAGCGCTTTGACAAACGTGATAGAGTTCAGTACAATGATGGCACAATCGTTTTCGAATCATCTCGTCGTGCATGTTGGTCATCAAACAGATTTTACATCTTCATTTTCATGAGCCAACGGTGATGACCGGGAGGAGTAACAGGTCTAGTTTTACGCAGAGAGGGAAACCATCGGCTGCAAGTTTCCTTAAAACAACCTGTGAAGTCGCCCGTGAACCGCTCCGTTGAAACCGATCGTAGATGAGACGGGGCCGTATCCCGGCGTTAACGGGTGGAGTGTATCGACGGTCTGTTTGGGCACAGAGGTCCAGGTTGTCTCGATGCTGTCGATAAAACAAGGTGGTACCGCGGATAACTTCCGTCCTTGCATGGATGGAGGTTTTTTTGTTTGAAATAAAAAAGTCAAAGGATGAGTGACATGCGTATTGAAGAAAAAATGCAATCAATTCCTAAAGCGTATCAAGCTAAAGAGGCAGAGGCGAAATGGTATAAACATTGGTTAGAAAAAGGGTATTTTACGCCGCGTGGGGATGGATCAAGGCCGACGTTTACGATTGTGATTCCACCGCCCAATGTCACTGGTAATTTGCATATTGGTCATGCGCTTAATAATACGCTTCAAGATATTTTAATCCGTAGCAAACGGATGCAAGGATATGATGCGCTGTGGCTGCCGGGGATGGATCACGCTGGCATTGCAACACAGGCTCGCGTCGAAGCGACCATAAAAAAAGAGGAGAATATGTCGCGTCATGATCTAGGTCGGGATGCTTTTATTGAACGGGTCTGGTCATGGAAGGAACATTATGCGAGTCTCATTCGAAAACAGTGGGAGAAATTGGGACTTTCACTTGATTATACGCGGGAGCGCTTTACGCTGGATGAGGGGCTCTCGCGGGCTGTGCGGGAAGTATTTGTCCGTCTGTATGAAAAAGGTCTTATTTATCGCGGGGAATATATTATTAACTGGGATCCCGAAGCACAAACAGCTTTATCCGATATCGAAGTGATTCACAAGGAAATCGAAGGCGCCTTGTATCATCTGCGTTACCCGTTGAAAGATGGAAGTGGATCGATTGAGATCGCAACAACACGTCCGGAGACGATGTTTGGCGATGTGGCGATTGCGGTTCATCCGGACGATGTTCGTTATCGTCATCTCGTCGGGAAGCACGCAGTTCTTCCTGTTGTCGGAAGGGAATTACCGATTATTGCCGATGCTTACGTCGATCCGAGTTTTGGAAGCGGGGCGGTGAAGATTACACCGGCTCATGATCCCAACGATTTTGAGATCGGTCTCCGTCATGATCTGCCTCGTGTCGTCGCATTAGATTTTTCGGCAAAGATGACAGAAGCCGCAGGTCCGTATGCTGGCATGGATCGTTTTGCTTGTCGAAAAAAATTGGTTGCTGATTTACAAGAAGCGGGCATCCTCACGCGTATTGAACGCCATGTGCATGCGGTAGGGCACAGCGAGCGTACAGGCGTTGTGGTCGAGCCGATGCTTTCGACGCAGTGGTTCGTACGCATGAAACCTCTTGCTGAGGCAGCGATTGAACAGGCGAAGCGCGACCGCCAAGCGCTTGGGGAGAACCATGAGACAAAGGAAGATGAGGCGAATGAGGTTGGTTTGATCCACGCATCGGATACGACCAATGATGTGGACACATCAACGAACATGCATGCAGTACCCGATGATGCCGACCTAAAAGCCGACGATCTCGAAGAAGCTCTCGATCTTCGAACGATGACGATTGAAGGACGGACGGCGGTACGGTTTGTGCCAGAACGTTTCCGCAAAATATATCTTCATTGGATTGAAAATGTGCGAGATTGGGTCATCTCTCGGCAACTTTGGTGGGGCCACCGCATTCCGGCATGGTATTGCGACGATTGTGGGGGCATCACAGTGGCACGAGAGACGCCGGAAGTTTGTGTGCACTGTAACAGTCCTCATATCCATCAGGACGAAGACGTGCTTGACACTTGGTTTTCTTCTGCGCTTTGGCCTTTTTCGACGCTTGGTTGGCCGGAGGAGACGGAAGATTTTAAGCGTTTTTATCCAACCGATGTTTTGGTCACAGGGCATGATATCATTTATTTTTGGGTTGCCCGGATGATCTTTATGGCCCTCGAGTTTACTGAGAATAATCCTTTTCATACTGTTTTGATTCACGGACTTGTCCGTGATAGCGAAGGGCGGAAGATGTCCAAATCTCTTGGTAACGGCGTCGATCCTATGGAGATGATCGATCGTTATGGCGCAGATGCTTTGCGCTTTATGCTTTCAACCGGCTTTACGCCAGGACAAGATTTTCGCTTCCGTACGGAAAGACTCGATGCGGCCCGTAATTTTGCCAATAAGATATGGAATGCTTCCCGTTTTGTCTTGTTGAGTGTTCCTGAAGAAACGTTTGACGCATGGGAGGCGCTCGAAAAGGCAATCGATGGGGGGACGCTCAATGATACGGACCGCTGGATTTTGCACCGTTTACAAGAGACCATTCACGCTGTAACAAGGCGATTGAGCCGCTATGAAATCGGTGAGGCTGGGCGTCTGTTGTATGATTTTATTTGGGACGAATACTGCGACTGGTACATCGAGATGAAGAAAACAGAGCTGTATGGTGAAGATGAAGCACAAAAAGAAAAGGCGCTTGCTGTTCTCATCGTCGTTCTTGAGCAAGCCATCGCCCTTTTGCATCCGTTCATGCCTTTCTTAACCGAAGAGATTTATCATCTACTGCCGCATGGCAAGGAGCGCTCGCGCGCGGAATCGCTCATCATCTATCCTTGGCCGACTGTTGATGAACGCCTCATGGCGCCTTCGTCTCTAGAGAGTGTGAATGAAGTGATTGAGCTTGTGCGCGGTGTGCGTAACATTCGCCAAGAGATGGGTGTGGAACCGGGTCGGATCATATCACTAGAGATCTATGTGGAAGCGGATATGATGCGTGTGCTGGAAGCGCATCGGTCCATCATTGCACGTCTGGCACAGTCGGACGTTATGATCATAGACCGTGCGCACGCAGGGGAAGATGCCCGTGCGATGCACGCCATCGGTGGGGTGACGCGCAAGACAGAATACGTCTTGCCGCTCAAAGGGCTGGTAGATGTCGCCCAAGAATTGGATAGACTAAAGAAAGAATGG
>JAVERJ010000194.1:0-4145 GCA_034007185.1 Candidatus Carbonibacillus sp.
CATCGACCTATATTTTCCGACAGTTGAGGATGTTTATCAGCAGTGGGGGAAAAAGACGGTTGATGTGATCGTCATTGAAAAAGGTAAGGGAGAAGTGACGGAAGCGATGCTCGATGCTTTAAACAGCACCGTAGTACGCCCATAAAAGCCCAACGACAATGCCCAAAGCCAGACCCCCTAAAACCTCGCTTGGTTTATGCCCGATGATTTCTTTAAGTCGTCTCACTTGTTCGTGTGCGCGTGTTCGAAAGACTTCATCTTTAATCAAGGCTTCTTCAAAGATGAGCTTGTTGAGAAGCGCAGCATGTTCCCCGGCTTGTCGACGGACACCTGCGGCGTCAAACATCACGATTGCCGTCATCAGAAAAGCGAGTGCAAAAAGAGAACTCCCCAGACCATCTTTAAAGCCAACACTCGTGGTCAAGGCACTCATACCGGCAGTGTGCGAACTCGGCATACGTCCTGGGCTAAAAATCAGCGCCCAATTGAGCCTATGATCACTGAAAAAGGCGAGCGGTACTTTTAAGAGTTGGGCGATCAAGATGGCGCTTAGACCCGATAAAAGCGGTACGTTTTGAAGGATGTCGTACACGAACACATTCACTCCTTGTGAGGATGATCATCGTTTTTACGTTGCTTGCTTCAGGTTGGATGCTTAAAACAAGCAAAGCTTGGAGATGGGGGAGGCAGACGATGGGATATCCGGATGCCTATCGACAATTTATACAACTTTTCAATACGCAAGCATTTTATGAAGCACATGATGTTCTCGAGGCATTGTGGATGGAAGAAGGACATGATAAATTTTTGCAGGCTTTGATCCAGCTTGCCGTTGCTTACTATCATTATGATTATGGCAATGTTTATGGTGCAAGACAACTGTTAACTTCTGCTAGGCGTTATTTGCAAAGCGCATCCGGTGAGACGTGGGGGCTTGATGCTTCCGAGCTTTTCCGTCATACGGAGATGCTCCTTGAGACTTTACCAGAAGAAAAAAAGATCCCGATGGAGATGGCGCGTCTGAAGCCCTTGCCAGAACTACGGCTCGCGCCTATAGGGATGTAAAACTAGATATCATCCACCACATTCACCATAAAGGATAGCATGCGTTATGTGATACGATATATTTAATGGATGTCAAAGGTATGAAGTACGTTATTGAGTATAACGAACGGCGATTCTTTTGGCAACCATAAAAAAATCCGCCGTTTTGGCGGATTAAAGGGCTAGCCATGCGTCGACTTCCGCGGTTGCTTCTTTGACGGCTTCATCCCAGAATGTCCGCGTTTTTAAATCGACACCCAGATGTTTTTGGGCGAGTGTCTCTACGTCCATTCGCCCGGTGTCGCGAAGGAGCGCGACGTAACGTTTGGCAAAAGTGGACCCTTCTGCTTTGGCACGGGCGTAAAGTCCGGTGCTAAAGAGGAATCCGAACGTATAGGGGAAGTTATAAAACGGTGGGGATGTAATGAAGAAGTGGAGTTTGGATTGCCAAAAATCGGGATGATACGTCTCTAAGGCTTCCATATACGCTTCTTTTTGAGCCTCTGTCATCAGTGCGCGCAATTCTTGTACGCTGAGCATCCCTTTTTTACGCGCTTCATAAAAACGTGTTTCAAATAAAAAACGGGCATGAATATTCATGAAAAATGCAACAGAACGACTTAACTTTTGGTCAATGAGCGCAGCGCGCGCGTCGGCATCGGCACGTTCGATGAGGGCGCCGTTTACAATGTGTTCTGCAAAGGTTGAGGCTGTCTCTGCAACGTTCATAGCATACTGCTGGGCAAGCGGCGGCAAGTCGTTCATTACATGTTGATGGTAAGCATGCCCGAGTTCGTGGGCTAACGTTGAGACGTTGTCCATGGTCCCTTGATACGTCATAAAGATTCTCGATTGACCTTTGATGGGGAAGCTGGTACAAAAACCGCCTGGTCGTTTTCCGCTGCGATCTTCCGCTTCGATCCACCGTTCTTCGAAAGCTTTCTTAGCAAATGCGGACAGTTCAGGATCGAATCGTCCAAACTGTTCGATAATCAATTGTGCGCCATCATCATAAGGGATCGTTTCGGTATGTTCAAAAAGCGGGGCATCGACGTCATACATACTCAGTTTGTTAAGACCTAGACGTTTGGCTTTATGGTTTAAATAATCGACAAGGCGCGGTTTGCCAGCGATGACGGCATCCCACATGGCCTCGAGAGTCTCGCGCTGCATGCGGTTGATGCGTAAAGGCTCGAAAAGAATATCATGCCAGCCGCGTTTTTCGTATAAGGCCAGACGGAATCCGGATAAGTGTCCGAGGATGCGGGCATTGAGATCGGCAACCTCATCCCAAGCTTTTTCATACGCTGTAAACACTTCTTGACGAACGGTACGAGAAGGGTGAGCAAGCAGATTGGACGCTTGCCCGATAGAGAACGTCTTTTTTTCGCCATCGATGTGCACGGTGACGGTCAACCGACCGACAATGCTGTTATACATTTCTCCCCAGGCATGATAACCGTCGGCAGATAAGGCGCTGGCGAGTTTTTCTAAAGCTGGGTTCATTTTTTCGCGCGCTTTTTCTCGCCATTCGCGAAGCGGTCCGGCATAGCCTTCTTTCTCGGCCCAATTCAAAAGCGCTTCAAAGTGCGACTCCGGAAGCTGGACGAGCATTTCTTCCAATTCAATGGCGCGCGCTTGCAAAAGGCTTCCGAGGCGCCTGACGCTGCTTTGACGGATAACGGCGGCCTCGTCTTTAACGTTTTGCGCGACAAGACAGCTCACATATGCGCCAGCTTCGCGCAACCGGGCAGAGAGCGCTTGATAGGTGCGAAGGTGACCTTGAAGGGCTTCAAGCGTGGCTTCTAAAGATGCTGTCGGAAGCGGTTTATTTGTCTCTTCGGCAAAATCGTTTAAATCTGTTTCCAGCTCTGTAAGCCAACGCGTAAGTTCTTCCGAATGGGAACCTCCGGGAAAAATAACATCGAGGTTCCAAGTAGGTTGATAAGGCATTCAGCTGCTCCTTTCTCGTCGGTCCATGTTGACGCATGTTGGACAGGATCCATCTTTTGCTTTTTTGCCTCCCTCGTACTGCTCAGATAGATCGGCTATGGTTATCATAAAATACAGGTCCATCTAAAAGCAAGCGATTTCTTTAGGAAGGCGAAATAACTGTGGATTAGGGCCCTTCATAGATCGGTTGGACTGTTTTTAACCAGTGGTCGAGGCTGATCAAGTAATAGATCCACTGTGGGGCACCGAGTAATTGACCAAACCAAGGGAAGGGCTCAGCCGTAGGTAGGTCACGGACCAATGCATGAAACTGTTCACGGTCAATCCACTGCCACAGAAGCGCATGCGGGTCATCCAGCAGTGGTTCGGCAGCTTTTTGAATGCCAGCGATAAAAGCAGGGTGATATGTTTTGGGAAAGGGGCTTTTTTTACGGCGGCGCACCTGCTCTGGGAGAAACCCGCTTAAAGCATAACGGAAAAGCCCTTTTGCTTCATTTTGCCAGGACTTAAGCGCCCAAGGTAGAGCCCATGCATACTGTACCAGCGCAAGATCGATAAAGGGCAGATGAAACGATAGACCGCTCAAACGGGTCATCGTATCTTTGCGTTCGAGGAGTACGCTTGCCCAGCGCGTTAAGTTCAAATACGTGAGCGTCTGCTTGTCGACGTCTAGACGGTCATGGTCTAAAAGCGCTGGTACTTCTTTCAGTGCTTGCTCCAACCGTAAACGGGCATAGGCGTATGGCGCGAGAAGATGCTCGGCCTCACGGGTCAAGGCGCTAAAACGGCGATCTAAATGACGATACCAAGGGAAGGCATCGGCTTCAAGCGGATGATATGGCTCCCAATACCATGGATAACCGCCCAAGAGTTCATCAGCACCTTCTCCTGAAAAAACTTCATTCGTCTGTACGCCTAAGGTTTTACGGAGGCGTTCAGACAAGAGAAGGAGTGCGCTGTCGATGTCGACCATCCCGGGAGTGCCGCGCACCCACATCGCGCGCTCCAAGGCGCTGAGCAGTTCGTCGACATGGATGATGACAGGGGTGTGCTTCGTATGATACATGCGCACCATCGCTTCAATATACGTGCTGTCTTCTTCAGGCTGGAGGCGATTAGCTGTAAAATAACGCGTGTTGTCTTCGTAG
>JAVERJ010000195.1:0-4125 GCA_034007185.1 Candidatus Carbonibacillus sp.
ATCGTATTTGGCAGGGGTGAGATACAGGCTCATCCGGGCGACGAGTGCGTCACCGTCATAAATGCCGTAGAACGGTGATTCACCATCGTTTTCAATGAGATTGGCCTGTAAATCTTCTAACATGGACAATTCTTGCAAACCGTACTCGCGAAATTTTTTGAACTCCTCTAGTGTTTTGAAGTTCGTCTTTAAGCGTTCTACTTGAAACGGCATGCTCCATCCCTCATTTTCTGTCGTAGTCATACATGCACACGTTCGCCTCACCTATCACAAGTTTAAAAAAAAAAGATGTTTTTAGCAAGGATTTTGAACGTTTTGTGGCGAATGTCTTCCATAAGGAGGGAAGAGGATGAAAAAAGTGCTCATTGCCAACCGCGGAGAGATTGCACGACGTATCATTCGTACTGCGCGTCGCATGGGGCTTCAAACGGTGGCTGTGTATGCGGAGGTTGATCAAGACTT
Organism: Candidatus Carbonibacillus sp.; assembly: GCA_034007185.1. Taxonomy (GTDB): domain Bacteria; phylum Bacillota; class Bacilli; order Thermicanales; family DSM-22653; genus Carbonibacillus. The sequence continues at coordinate 463 of JAVERJ010000195.1, forward strand.
GCCCTTTGTCGCAGAAGCCGATGAAGCTTATGCCTTAGGCGGCAAGCGGCCGCTTGAGAGCTATCTTCATCAAGAAAAATTATTGGAGGCTGCTCGTCGTACAGGTGCGGATGCCATTCATCCCGGCTACGGTTTTTTATCGGAAAATGCTGAATTTGCTCAGGCCGTGCGACAGGCTGGTCTGACGTTTGTCGGTCCTGAACCCAAACTCATCGCTATGATGGGGGATAAAGCAGTTGCCCGGAGTGTGGCTGAAGCCCACGGGGTAGCGGTAGTGCCGGGCTCGACACCGCTGGTCGATGTCAACGCAGCTAGAAAAGCCGCCCAGGACATCGGTTATCCGGTGATGTTGAAAGCGAAAGCTGGTGGTGGGGGGATTGGGATGCAACGGATCGACGATGAGACGATGTTGGAAAAATCGTTTGCACAAGCTGAAAATCGTGCCCGCGCTGCCTTTGGAGATGGTACATTGTATTTAGAAAAAGCGCTCACGCGTCCGCGACATGTAGAAGTACAAATTGCTGCAGATCGCGGTGGTGAGGTGGTCCATCTTTATGAACGAGATTGTTCTTTGCAACGCCGGCACCAAAAAGTCGTAGAAATGTCACCTGCACCGCAGCTTCCAATGCGTCTACGGGAGAAGATGTGGGAGGCCGCGGTAAGGCTGGCCCGTGGTGTTTCGTATACCAACGTGGGAACCATTGAGTTTTTAGTCGATGTCGAAGAGGAGCGTTTTTACTTTCTAGAGATGAATACGCGCTTGCAAGTTGAACATGGTGTCACAGAACTCATCACCGGAGAGGATTTGGTCGCCTGGCAATTTTTGATCAGCATGGGTGAGCCGCTCCCCAAAAAACAAGCCGATCTTCATACAAAAGGGGAAGCGATTGAATTTCGCATCTATGCCGAAGATCCCGAAACGTTTTATCCTTCACCCGGGAAACTTCTCGTGTATGACGTACCGCACGGGGAAGGTGTGCGCATCGATGATGGTTACCGCGCCGGCAATACAATCAGTCCTTTTTATGATCCGCTTCTTTCCAAACTGTTGATTGCAGCCGATGATCGATCCACACTTCTAGAACGTTCCAGGGAAGCTTTGCGTGCGTACCGTATTGAAGGGATTAAAACGAATATTCCTTTCCTGCTAAAGGTACTCGATGATCCACGCATGATCCATGGATTTGTGCATACGGAATTTTTTGCGGAACGTCGATAAAGTTGGTTGCTTTTTTGTGAAACATATGTGACAATATTTTTTGTAAGCGTTCACGTCATATGATGAACGTCTTTGAATTTGAATGAAGATACATCTCGGCATATTCAGCACGTGATTTCAAGCGAAGATCCGCCCAAGGAGGTGAAGACTTTAAGTCCTATGCGGCTTAAGGTCAGGAGCGATGGATATTCAAGCACAGATGGCTGGAACAGTGTTTCGTCTGCTGGTGACAGTCGGTCAGTCCGTAGAAGCTGGGGAAGATGTGATCATTTTAGAATCGATGAAGATGGAGATACCACAAAGTGCACCACAAGCAGGGGTTGTTCGGGAGATTTACGTTCAGGAAGGCGATTTTATTGATGAAGGTCAGACATTGATGCGTATTGAACCGTAACGCCAGATAGCGTTCGATCGCACGCTTACCTGAGCAAACGCTCAGTCAAGGAAGGGGGAGGCCGGTGACGCTACGGTATCATGAAGAAGGACGCATTGCTTATTTGTATTTGGCGCGTCCCGAAAAACATAATGCTTTCAATCGTGTTATGCTCTGGGATCTTCGGCGAGCGTTCGAACGCATTGCCACGCTGGAGCACATCAGTGCGCTCGTCATCAGCAGCACCAGCGACACTGCATTTTCTGTGGGTGCAGATTTAAGTGAGCGTCAGACGATGGCTGATGATGAGGTTTTAGCATATTTAACATTGATCGGTGAGACGTTTGCCCTATTGGAAGAGCTTCCAATGCCTACCATCGCTGCGATCAACGGCTATGCTTTTGGCGGAGGGTTAGAACTCGCTTTAGCGTGCGATCTTCGCATCGCTGTTACTGGAGCGATGCTCGGGCTAACCGAAGTGCGACTCGGGGTGATCCCAGGTGCAGGAGGAACCGTACGGCTCAGTCGACTTGTGCCTTTGGCCATCGCCAAAGAGATGATCTTTATGGGTCGACGCTTATCGGCAGAAGAAGCGTACGAAATGCATCTCGTCCAAGCCGTTTTTCCTCGTGAGCATTTTGACGAGTCTGTTCGTTCGTATGTTGCGCCATTGAACGAAGTGGCTCCGCTCGCCGTTCGAGCTGCCAAATGGTCCATCATGCAAGGATTGGATATTGATGCGAATCGGGCGCTAAAGCTTGAACGCATGGCTTATCAAACGCTGTTAGGAACAGAAGATCGGCGGGAAGGTTTGCTTGCATTTCGGGAAAAACGCCCACCGATGTTTCGTGGTCGCTGAGGCACTGAGACGATATGCCTCGATGAACTGCTCGGGGATGTGAAAGCGGCATACGTCGCATTGGTTTATGGTCGTACCAAAATGTGGGAAAGAAAGGCGTGTGAACGGTGGGAGAGCGCGAAAACTTTTTAGAAAAACAAAAAGAGCTGATTTTAAAGGGTGGAAAGCCGGAGTATCATGAGAAAAATGCGGCACAAGGCAAACTTTTTGTCCGCGAACGACTTAAACGGTTATTTGATGACGGTCAGTATGTCTTGGAAGATGGGTTATTTGCGAACTGGGAGGCCGGTGATCTGCCTGCCGACGGTGTTGTGACAGCGATCGGTAAAATCCATGGGCAGACCGTGTGCGTGATGGCCAACGATTCTACAGTCAAAGCGGGCTCTTGGGGTGCGTATACGGTAGAAAAAATTTTACGTATACAAGAGACGTCGGAGCGCTTGGGTGTTCCGATGTTGTATCTCGTTGACTCTGCTGGTGCACGCATTACCGATCAGCTCGATATGTTCCCGGGTCGGCGGGGGGCAGGGCGCATTTTTTACAATCAGGTGCGGCTGTCTGGGCAAGTGCCGCAAGTATGTCTTTTGTTTGGACCATCGGCAGCCGGTGGTGCATATATTCCGGCCTTTTGCGATGTCGTTTTTATGGTCGAAGGCAATGCAAGTATGTACTTAGGTTCTCCGCGGATGGCCGAGATGGTTATTGGAGAAAAGGTGACTTTAGAAGAAATGGGTGGCGCGCGCATGCATGCGACGATCAGCGGTGTGGGAGATAATCTTGCCCCTGATGAACTGCAAGCGATTGAGATGGCCCGTGAATACTTAACGTATATGCCTCCCAATTATCAGGCAAAAGTTGCGCCTGTCTCAGCGCGTCCGCCTAAACGACCGACGGAAGACATTGAAACCATCGTTCCTGAACAAGAGCACGCACCCTTTAACATGTATGATCTTCTCGATGCGCTGCTCGATGCGGACAGTTTTTTTGAGATCAAGCCGCTGTTTGCTCAAGAGATCATTACAGGATTTGGACGTCTAAACGGGGAAGTGGTCGCCATTGTCGCCAATCAGCCTCGGGTAAAAGGTGGGGTTCTTTTTGTCGATTCAGCCGATAAAGCGGCACGCTTTATCACGCTGGCCGATGCGTTTGGTATTCCGCTGATATTTTTAGCAGATGTCCCTGGATTTATGATCGGTTCGAAAGTTGAGCGCC
>JAVERJ010000196.1:0-4107 GCA_034007185.1 Candidatus Carbonibacillus sp.
CGGTTGCTCCTGTTGAATAAACAACGGGTCTTGTCCAGCAGTCGGGGAAAGCATTGGCACCTGTTCCCCATGTATCGAAGTTCTCTGTATATGGAACAGCAAAAGCTTCACATGTAGTAAAGAACATTCCTTCATCTGACCAATAGGAAAGATCACCGCCACCACAATTTGCCTGAACATAGAAATAATATCTTGTTCCAGATTGTAATCCATTAACTGTAAATGGATTATTGGTTGTAGATTGATTTGCAATAATATCTCCATCAGCTACAGAAGGATCAATAGATTGAGTAGAAACTTTAATATTCCATGAATCAGGAGTTCCTATTTGTGTCCAAAGTATATCTGCAGAGTTTGTAGTAACATTATTGCTTTGCAGGTTTGTTGGTGTTAGACAGGTTGGTGTGATATCCAAAAAGATATCATCTACATATAGGTGGTATTGATTTGTTGCAGAATAACAGTTAAATCCTAAGTAATAGGTTCCTGACTCCGAAGGAATGAAATCGGTTTCAGACACATTTGGAGTGTTATTGGAAATGGCGGTATAATCAACAATGTCATATGCCATGGCTGTAGATGCAGCATTTGTTCCGTACATTACTTTAAGCTTTTCAGCATATGATGTACTATTGCTTCCATACTTAAAAGTAAGGCGATATGAGGTTCCAGCAACTAACTGAACAGGCTCAGTATAAAACCAAGTATTGGCAGGACTGCTCGAACTATAATTATAATGAAGCACCTTGGTGGTAAACCCATAGCCAGGGTTGCTACTGGTTTTCCACATATTACCTGTACCAAGATTTTCCGCAGAAGTACATTCTGGGAATCCTGGAACCACAGCAGTTTCAAAATCCTGTAGATAAGGAATACTGGCAATACCACAATCGGTTGTAAATGATTTCTGAGTAGCCCAAGGAGATCCACAAGCAGATTTTACAGTCCAGTAATAGGTTGTATTTGCAGTTAAACCTGTTAAATTGAATTCTCCAGTTCCTGTTACTTCCGTATTGTCTTCAATGTCGGCTGTTTGTCCATCCGGATTTGTCAAAGAAGATGTTGATACTTTAATAAGCCAGCTGCTCATTCCTAATTCTGTCCAAGAAATGGATGCTGAATTGGCACCGGTCACTGTAGATGTTAAATCGGTGGGAATTGGACATGAAGAGGGAGTTGCAAACATATACTCAACCCAGTCTGAACCACAACCTGACTTAATGTAAACATAATATGTTGTTAGTGAATTTAAAGCAACAGGAATCGTAAATTCTGGAGTTCCTGAAACTACGGTATCTGCAACAATATCACCATCCACTGTAAGAGGATCAATAGCTACGCCTTGATTCACTTTAATGCTCCAGGTAGTTTCAAAACCACCGGCAGTCCAGTGAATGTCTGATGAAGTAGCCGAAATATTTGCTGTTTGAATATCAGTTGGAGGCAAACACAATTCTTCAATAGCAAGTTCATAAGGAAAACATCTTGGCATTGGATTCTTGTCGACCATTACATAATATGTTCCTGCTGGCAAAGAAGCTGTTAATACACGATCAGTCGTATCTGTATTTGTTACCGAATTAATTAAAGTTCCAATGTTTGGACAATCATCAAAAAGGAAAAGTCCAGTTTGAGATAATTCTGGTGACATTGTAATTTTAACAACTGCACCACCAGTTACATCTAGTCGGTATATTGCATCATCACCATTATCATAGTTTGTTGAAGGTAGATTATAGATATTACCTAAACCGCAAGTTGTAGCTGCGTGGTCATACGGAAGATCCGTTGGAATTTGAACGATAAAAGGATTTTCACAATTAGCTCCCAGAGGGGTTTCTTCTTTGGCAACTGTTACAATATATTCCTTTGTTGTTCCATTCTCAGCAGTCACAGTATAGGTTAATGGATTTGTAAAATCTTGTGTTTGACCCGATACTGGGCTCACCGTAGCAAGAGCAGAAACAGTAAGTGTAGGAGTTAAACCTGCAACATTAGATTGCCATCCCATTTCTACATCAATAGTATTTGCACCAATTACAGACGATCCTATTTGTCCATATATGGCAAATGTCAAAATGTCTTTTTGATTACTTAAACCACTATCAGTCGTTACCGTTACATTCCAAACTTGAGCAATACCCGATTCTGAAGTTACAGTATAAGCAACTGGAGAAGTAGTAAAATCAACTTCAACCCCTGAATTAGGAATAATCGTTGCATTATCAGAAATGGTAATCGTTGGAGTTAATGTCGCTAAATCAGTTCCAAAAGCAACTTCAATGGTTACAGTTTTTGCAATATTATCAATGATTGCAGCACCTGTTTGTTCTGCAAGAATGAATGTCAAAATATCATTATCGTCGCTAAGAGGAGCCGCAGCTTCTGTTACCGTTACATTCCAAACCTGAGCAATACCCGATTCTGAAGTTACGGTATAAGCAACTGGAGAAGTGGTAAAATCAACTGCAACGCCTGAGTTAGGAATAATCGTTGCATTATCTGAAATCGTAATCGTTGGAGTTAAGGCTGTTAATACAGTACCGTTTGCAACTTCGATTAAAACTGTTTTTGCAGTCGTATTAATATTTGCAGCACCTGTTTGTTCAGCAAGAATGAATGTCAGAATATCATTTTCGTCGCTAAGAGGAGCCGCAGCTTCTGTTACACTTACATTCCAAACCTGGTCAATACCCGATTCTGAAGTTACCGTATAAGCAACTGGAGAAGTGGTAAAATCAACTGCAACACCTGAATTAGGAACAATCGTTGCATTATCAGAAATGGTAATTGTTGGGGTTAATGCTGTTAAATCCGTTTCAAAAGCAACTTCAATGGTTACAGTTTTTGCAATATTATCAATGATTGCAGCACCTGTTTGTTCAGCAAGAACGAAAGTCAGAATATCATTTTCGTCGCTAAGAGGAGCCGCAGCTGTCATATTAACAGTAACATTGTCAAAAGCAATTTCGTCTCTAGACCCTGAACCGCCATTTTCACTCATATTCCAACGGAAATAGAAAAAACCTCCAATAGGAATATCAACACTTAGAGAAATAGCAATCGGAGTTTTAGCCCATGCCGCAGAAGGATCTGAAGTAAGCCCTGTAGCATAAAGTGCTTCTGGTATGACTACCCAAGTACTACCATCCAAAGAGTACTCTCCATTAAAATTAGTACTTCTATTCTGGTCGTTTAGCTCCCAGATATCATAAGAAAAATCAACGGAATTAACATCAGCACCCGTGTTGTTTTGCATTTTTAAAGCAATATAGCCCGTTGAAAAAACCGTCCCGGAGGGCTGAATTCCAAATGCGACATTGTCGGTTTCCACTTCAAAGGCATAGACACCACCAGATGCCACCCCTCCTGTTGAACTTCCTTGTTTAAAAACCACATCTGTGCTTTCTACACCGAAATCTTTGGTTTTAGCACCGGCAAAAGCAGCCCATGTGTTAGTATTAAGTTGTCCGTCACTGGGCGTGATAGCAAAACCCGTCCCAGCAAATGCTCCTTGGTTCACTCCTGCAACAGTATTGTCGAAATCGATGGTAAAATCGGTGGCAACATTTGTTACAGACCATTGTCCATTTACCTGCAAGCCCCAAAAAGCAATAAATGCGAGCAGAAGTAAAAATGTTTTTTTCATAGTAAAAAAATTTGATTAATATATTTGCATTCATAAAACATAGTTAAATACAAAAATAAGGCTTTAATGGGTACTTTCCAAACATAAATGTTAAAAAGATTGAAAATAATTAAAGCAAACACTTGCTTTAGTTAATAAAGAAACAAAAAGCACTAGAAATGATGTACTTATACAGTTCTGAAATTTATTTCTATTTAATATAAATAGACAGAGAGATGATTTTCCTATAACTATTACCTAGTTTTGAAACAATCATTAATTAAAAAAAATCAAAACTTGTATTCCAAAAACCTCAATAATTTATTAAAACTCCCTCTATATTATATTAATGTAATCGAGTAGGAAGTGAGCGATTAGTTCGCTCACTGTCCTCTCACACCACCGTACGTACCGTTCGGTATACGGCGGTTTCTTAATTTACACACGAACAGAGTGATAATAAGTCGAGAAAAATAAGT
>JAVERJ010000197.1:0-4086 GCA_034007185.1 Candidatus Carbonibacillus sp.
GACATCAATCATCGATACATTGGGTGTGGGAACACGGAGGGCAAGACCCGTCAACCGACCATTTAATTCAGGGATCACCTTACCAATGGCTTTGGCTGCGCCGGTGGACGTCGGAATAATAGAAAGTCCAGACGTTCGGGCACGCCGTAAATCTTTATGCGGGTTGTCGAGCACATTTTGATCATTCGTCACGCTATGAACCGTTGTCATCATACCGTGTTCAATACCAAACGCTTCATGTAACACTTTAACCACCGGAGCCAACGCATTGGTTGTACAGGAGGCATTGGAAATGATACGGTGCTTTTGAGGATCATAACGCATATGATTGACACCCATCACCAAGGTGACATCCTCATCTTTTCCCGGTGCTGTGATCACCACCTGTTTAGCCCCAGCGTGCAAATGGCGCTGTGCGCCCGTGCGGTCGGTGAATTTGCCCGTCGCTTCGATCACGACATCGATCCCCAGCTGATGCCATGGTAATCGCTCTGGTTCTCTCTCCTGTATCAATTGAATCCGTTTCCCGTCTATGATCAATGTGTCTTCAGTGTAATCAATGGTAAATTCAGGTGTGCGGTGTACAGAGTCATATCGCAAAAGATGCGCCAACGTTTTGGCTGGATAGCTCGCATTAATGGCCACGACTTGAAACGGAGCTTTTTTTTCAATCATACGCCTTAGTACGAGCCGGCCAATTCTTCCAAACCCGTTGATCGCTATATGAGTCATACGGATTCATCCTCTCTCCTCTGATTGGTTCACCATCTTTGCCTATTATTATTATATATAGTATGACACATTAGTCAATATCTTAGGGCTTATGCATCACATGAATAAAAAAAGATGGGTGGTAAGCCCATCGGGATATATCCGGATAGAGTGTATGATAACGATGGAGCAAGTAAAGGACGCGCGTAATATAATGCCGTGTCTCACCATAGGGAATTTGATAAAGCGTCTCGTACGTTCCCTGCCAAAGACCGCCCCGGATCCAACGATCGACGGCCGTCGGACCAGCATTATAAGCAGCAAGGGCTTGGACAAGCGATCCATCATAGCGATCTAAAAGATGGCGAATATACCAACTGCCGAGCTCAATGTTGGCTTCTGTCTCACTCATTTGATAAAGCCGTTCGGCCATACCTTTTTGAGACCGAATCCACTGCTCTGTATCTTCCATAATTTGCATGATGCCGCGTGCTCCTTTTCGAGAAGCACTGTTCGGTGTAAAACCGCTTTCGGTTTGTATGATGGCCACAACTAGGAGCGGGTCAACTTGGTTGGTCTCAGCAGACCGTTTAAGGCTATCTGGGTAATAAATCGGATAAAGCCATTGCCAAAGAAGCGCGCTTTTCATGAAGGCAAGAAGGATGAGCGCAAGTATGAAAGCGAATATCCCGCGCCAAAAGCTTCCTCGAAAGGCCATGTTTTTCTCTCCCTAAACGTTATCCTTTGCGTGACCACCGTCAAACAAACCGCTTCTGTGCCACTGCTCAATCAGGCGGTCTACTTCGTGGCTCAAAAAATTAAGATCCCCATGGTTATCGATGACCCAATCCGCTCGTTTTACTTTTTCTTCAAGTGGCCACTGCGCCTGAATGCGTTGTTTCGCTTCTTCTTCTGAAAGTGTGTCACGAGCCATAAGGCGTTTTAATTGCACATCGGGTGGTGCAGTGACCACAATGTTGGCATCGGTGAGACGATCCCATCCTGTCTCAAACAGCAAGGGCACGTCAACGATGATCGGATCATGATGCGTCTTTAATGCATTTTGGATCTTTTCCATCATACGTTTTCGAATGCGCGGATGAAGGATCGCTTCAAGCTGCTTTCGAGCCTCCGAATCTCCGAAAATGCGCTTCCCGAGGCGTTTACGATCTAATGTCCCATCTTCTTGCAACATATCTTCTCCGAAAAGATGGACGATGTCGTTCAATGCTTCTTCTCCTGGTTGAACAACTTCGCGGGCCACTTGATCGGCGTCGATTACCGTCAATCCACGCGCTGCCAAAAGACGCGCCACAGTACTTTTCCCAGTTGCAATGCCCCCTGTTAATCCAATGATCATGCGTGTTTCTCCTTTGAACGCACAACGCAGTGGTCGTTCGGTTGTTTTTGACATGAGGGGCAGATATGGGTGCCTCGCCCCGCAACCATCATACGTTCAATGATCTGGCCACATCGAGGACATGCTTCACCGGCCCGCCCATAAACACGAAGCTCAAGCTGAAAATAACCGAGAGCCTCATCCGGTGCTCGATACGTTCGGACGCTGGCCCCTCCGGCCTCAAGACCGCGCTGCAAAACGTTGCGTATTGCATCATACAGTGCAACACGTTTTTTAGAACTTAAGCGCCCAACCTGCGTTTTTGGGTGAATACGAGCAAGATGAAGCGCTTCATCGACGTATATATTCCCCATGCCTGCAATGTTTGTCTGATCGAGTAAAAAAGCTTTGATCATCTGGCCTTTTCGCAGGTTAAGTCGTTCATTCCAAACGGAGAGCGTAAACCCGTCATCCAGCGGCTCCGGTCCTAATTTTTGAAGAGACGGATGTGTAGAAAGCGACGCCCGTCTCACCCACTCCATCGTTCCAAACTGTCGAACATCGCGATAAATAAGCCTCTCGCCATCATCCAAGACGAATATCACATGTGTATGCGCAGGAAGGGGTGCACCAACAGATATAAAATCGTATTTCCCTTCCATGCGCAGATGGGATAGTACATAACCGTCACCCAGATCAAAAAGTAAATATTTGCCACGCCTTAAGACATCGTATATTTTTTTACCCCTTAAAAGTAGACGAAAGTGTTCAGGATCACGTGGGTTCACAAGCAATCGGGGAAGTTTCGCCTCGACATCAATGATGGTCCGATCGACGAGTTTTTCTTTTAATACCCGACGGATGGTTTCAACTTCTGGAAGTTCGGGCACCGTGTATTCCCCTCCTCCTACCGCATCCAATGTCACACGGTCTATCGTGTCGCATTACCTTCAAGATCGCTTTTCCGATGTCATCAGACTCACTTCGCATCATACCATGTCGGTCCGGATTCAATATCTACTTTGAGCGGAACACGTAGACGAACCGCTTGTGACATCATCTCACGAACCAAGGCAACAAGCGCATCGGTGTGCCCATCATCGACTTCAAAAACGAGTTCATCGTGAACTTGTAAAAGCATTCGCGCTGGATAGGCTTTTTCCTTAAGCACGCGGTCGATATCAACCATAGCTTTTTTAATAATATCGGCCGCTGTTCCTTGAATCGGCGTATTCATCGCTGTCCGTTCTGCGAAACTTCTCCGCGCAAAATTACGATCGTTGATTTCCGGGAGTTGTCTCCTACGTCCAAATAACGTTGTGACATAGCCTTTCTCCCGCGCCTCTTCTATTAAATGGTCAAGAAAGCGGCGCACTTCCGGGTATACTTCAAAATAACGAGTAATAAAGGCCTTAGCCTCTTGTCGGCTAATTTTTAAGTTTTGTGCCAGACCAAAATCACTGATACCATAAATAATGCCAAAATTAACGGCCTTCGCTTGCCGACGCATCAACGGTGTGACATCTTCACGGGAGACATGAAAAACATCCATCGCCGTCTGCGTGTGAATGTCTTCATCATGTAAAAAAGCGTCGATGAGTCGAGGATCGCCAGACATATGCGCCAAAACACGCAGTTCAATCTGAGAATAATCGGCCGATACCATACGCCAATGCTTTTCAGAAGGAATAAATGCCTTGCGCAAAAGTCTTCCTTCTTCTTGACGCATGGGAATGTTTTGTAAATTAGGTTCTGAACTCGAAAGTCTTCCCGTCGACGTCAGTGCCTGATGAAACGTCGTGTGAATTTTCCCATCCTCGTGTATTTCTTTGATCAGTCCTTCAACATAGGTTGAATAAAGCTTCGAAAGCATACGATACGTTAAAATCGGTTCGATCACTGGATGCGTTCCAGCCAATGCTTCTAACGTTTCAGCATCGGTGGAATAACCCGTTTTAGTCTTTTTTTGTGGAGGAAGCATCAATTTTTCAAATAAAACTTCGGCCAGCTGTTTGGGAGAATTTAAGTTAAACTGA
>JAVERJ010000198.1:0-4047 GCA_034007185.1 Candidatus Carbonibacillus sp.
CCCAGCGCCACCGCGCGGTATGACCAGATCGATATAACCACGGGCCTGGATTAAGAGATCGACGGCTTCTCTTTCGGGGATATCGATCAACGTTATGAGCGCACGCGGCAAATGAAGTTGATCGAGAGCGACGTGTAATGCTTTAACGATCGCAGTATTGGAATGAAGTGTCTCCGAACTACCGCGCAGCACCACGCTCGAACCTGCTTTTAGGGCAAGGGCAGAGGCATCGACGGTGACATTCGGACGCGCTTCGTATATGATGGCAATGACACCGAAGGGGACGTGAACTTGCCGGATCATAAGACCATTGGGCCGTGTAAAAGAGCGGGCCACATGTCCGACGGGATCATCCAATGCTGCGACCACCCTTAGCCCTTCAACCATAGCTTGAATGCGGCTTGGTGTGAGCACAAGACGATCGATACGTGCTGTGGGCATGTTTTTTGCTTTTGCTTCTTCTACATCTTTGGCGTTCGCTGCTAAGATCGCTTCTTCATAGGTTATAAGCGCACGCGCCATTTCCTCAAGCAAAGCATTTTTTTCTGAGGTAGAAAGATGTAATAATACATTTTGCGCTTCTTTCGCATCCTTTAACTTTTGCAAAAGTACGTCTTGCCAATCAGCATTGCTTCTTGTGCCCTGCGTATGTTCCATGACTCACCCATCCTTTACTAAAATAACAATAACAAGCGTTATCATCTCAATTTGTTAAATGCTTCTGGCTTACGTCTGGCTCTCCCCGATCAAACCTTTTGTACATACGGATGCCTCTGACGAGATACTGGAATTGGTGGATGATATGTTACGCGTTGTCACCCACCCATCCCGATGAATGATTTCTTTGATCGGCGAGACTTCTTCTCCCCTTGCTCGTCTTTCTAAAAGCAGTGCAAGGTCAACAGCACTCACCATAACCACACCACGACCAATCTCTAAGGCATCCATATCCACCACGCGCACCGTGTCGTGTGCTTCAAAATGCCCTTCGATACGCACAATACCAGGAAGAAGTAGGCTTTTATGTTTTTCTAAAAGCGCTTCCTGTGCACCACGGTCTACCCAAATCGTCCCTTGCGGTCGGCTGATATAACTCAACCATCGTTTTTTTTGTGAGAGCGAAGGACCTTGAGCGATAAACTGTGTACCGTTGTGTTCACCGTTAACATACCGTCTAAGGCATCCAGGTTCAAAGCGCATCACCCATGCTTCAATTCCAGATGCTGTCGCCAAACGAGCGGCATTGATTTTACTTTGCATCCCTCCGGTCCCGAGGGCACTTCCTTTGCCTGTAACGTGTTGGAAAAGTGTCTCATCCCAGACATCAACACGTGCGATTTTTTTAGCATGAGGGACTTTGAGCGGTGGCGCATCATATAAACCATCAATGTCGGTGAGCATGAGCAGCCGATCCGCTTCAATATTGACCGCTAAAAGGGCTGCCAATAGATCGTTATCCCCAAATTGAATCTCAGCGACAGAGACCGTATCATTTTCATTGACGATCGGCAGAACCCCTTCTGCTAAAAGCACATCTGTCGTCTGACGTATTCGTACATACCGTTCCCGACGGTCAAAATCACTGCGTGTTAATAGTAGCTGTGCGACTTTCATCCCCAAACGTTCGGCAGCCTCCCGATAGAGTCCTAATAAATGGGGTTGACCGAGAGCAGCGAGCGCTTGTTTTTCTGGAAGCGTAAGCGGTTTGATCCCTTTATTCAACAGTCCACGTCCGGCGGCAATGGCCCCGGAAGAAACGAGTACTACTTCAACACCTTGCGCACGAACGAAAACTATATCTTCAATTAAAGCACGTATTTTATCATGGCTTATCTGCCCATGCTCATCAGCGAGACTATTCGAACCGATTTTTACAATCCAGCGCATGATGTCATCTCTCCTATCTTCAACGTGAAACCATCTCTGTCTTTGAATGTTATCTTTGAATGTTATCTTTGAATGTTATCTTTGAATTTACCTTCCATCTTTCATTGATAATTCATTTTAATTTGCTCTATTTATATCGCTTTTTCACATAAAGGTCAAGGAAAAACAATTTTTTTACCGCCACTCTCCTTCCGTCCAGCGTATCAGCTGAGTTCCAGAACGTCCCTCCAAATGAATCCAGATGACGTGTGGGTACAACAACATCGTTGTTCCTGCATCGTTGACTGTCTCGAGATGGCCCTTTAAGGCGCCTTCATCCCATGGTGGTGAAGGAAAAGGTGTGGTATACAGAGAATCCTCCGTATGTTTACGAATCGAATCAAACCAGTCACCATCTTCGGGGAGAAAAACATGTTCATGTAACATAGACGAAGCTAGGTGCTTCATCGTAGGCTCATATTTGTCTTCTATCCCCCACCCTGTCATGAGTATCAAAATGAGCCCACTGACCATGATCAATCGTTCGAGAAGACGCCATCTAAAAATAAAGCGGCGCTGTTGAATAAGGTTTTTTTGAATCCGTTCGTAAGCGCTTCTTTCTTCAATCGTTAAATCAGTTTTTTTAATCAGATGCATGTTTTGAATGGATAGGCGATGACGATCATGGGTCGATGATTTATCCATGGCGCTCATCCCCTCCCCACTGAATCTTTAAAAAATGGCGGCGAAGGCGGCTCAGTCCATTCAAAAGTGCTGTTTTTACCGTTCCTAACGGTCGGTTCAGTTTTTCTGCCAAAAGACGGTGAGAAGCACCATGCACATAATGACCGATAATCACTTCACGTTCTAAGGCACGTAAGTCCTGCAATGCTTGTGAAAGCTCCTCACCAAGCGCTTTTTTAAAAAACTCACGTTCTACAGGTTCATCGATAAGCAAAGACATGGGTTGTTCTTTAGACCATTGTTTGTTGTCTACATCCCATTCTATTTCACGCTTTGCACGGCGCATATAATCAATCGATTGATAGCGTGCCATCACCGTTAAATACGTACGAAGGGATGCTTTCTTTGGATCATACCGTTCTGGATGTTCCAGAAATGCCAAAAAGACATCTTGTGTGATATCCTCTGCCGCTTGCAGATCACCAAGCCACTGATGGGTTAACTTTAAAATCATTGGAGCATATTCTGAATATATGGCTTTAAATTCCGACTCACTGAGCAAGGTACCGTTCACCTCGCATCGTGATAAAATATATGACACTAGGATCATTGTAGCTGTGCTCATCCATTTAGACAAGGGGAAAGAAGGATGGTCCATCCGTCCGTTCGAACCATCCATGGATAACGTGCGCGCACGGGATGGTATGCTCGATTCCTAGCAATTCGCATCAGTATAAATGAAAATGATGTACTATTTACATCATCCATCGACAATCGATGATCGAATATATGAATGAAAAACACATGACAAGGATGGTGACTGGCCTATGGCAATACGTGCCGTCAAAGCACACGGCTTAAGAGGAACGTTTTTGATCATTATCTTTTTGTTATTATCGTTTTATCCATTTTCAACGGTCTTCGCGCTTCCGACTGGTATCACTTTTTTTACACCGTATACGGATATTGATGTCACACCAGGCGAAACCATCTCGTATACGATTACCATTAAAAATACGAACAAAACGCCGGTGAATATACCCTTACGGGTTGAGGCGCCGGCTGATTGGAAAACACGTCTGTCGGCAGGTGGTTACACCCTTTCTTCCATCGCCGTGGACGCTGAAAGTGATCAAACGGTCAATCTGTCGGTTGATGTGCCCCTTAAAATCGACATGGGCACCTATCAAATTCGCCTTGTATCTTCAGACACAGCCGTCTTAACCCTTCATGTGCGGGTGACAGAACAAGGTACGTACCAAGTCGAACTCAAAAGCGATCAGCCAAACTTGGAAGGAACAAATACGTCTACATTTAGTTATGATATGCGCTTAAAAAATCTCACGCCCGACACACAAACGTTTGCCCTTCGTGCTGATGCGCCTTCCGGATGGAATGTACAATTTACAGCAGATGGTAAAGATGTGACAAGCGTGAATATGGAGGCTGGTCAAAGTAAATCCATTCGTGTTACACTCACACCCCCTAGCCAAATCG
>JAVERJ010000199.1:0-4046 GCA_034007185.1 Candidatus Carbonibacillus sp.
CAAGAATCGCCGGGCATCATAAAGGTATGAACAATGTACGTAACATTGCTTTGGCTGCGCATGATATGGGGATCCAGATTTTAACACTTTATGCATTTTCGACTGAAAATTGGCGGCGGCCGAAAGATGAAGTCGAATTTTTAATGGGCTTACCCGAAGAATTTCTCAATGTTTACTTGAAAGAACTCATTGAAAAGAATGTGCGTGTGCGTTGGATCGGTGAGGCTCAAGGTCTTCCTTCTCATACTCGCCAGGCGGTTGAAGTGGCCGTACAACAAACGGCGCAAAACACTGGACTCATTTTAAATTTCGCGTTAAATTATGGAGGAAGGTATGAGCTTGTACAGGCTGCGCGTGAGCTTGCTGATCAAGTTGCGCGCGGTCTTTTAAAAAGTGAGGATATTGATGAAAAGATTTTTTCTGAAGCATTGTACACCAAAGATATGCCCGATCCAGATCTGCTCATTCGAACAAGCGGTGAAATGCGACTCAGTAATTTTTTACTTTGGCAGGTGGCGTATACCGAACTTATTTTTGTCGAACGGTATTGGCCGGAGTTTACGCCGGATGATTTGAAGCTGGCGATTTTGACGTATCAAAAACGTCGGCGGCGTTTTGGAGCACTTTAAATGAAGGGGGTGTGGGGGTGCGAAAACGTATTGTAACGGGCGTGATCGGTGGTGCACTGGTCCTTGGTTTGGTGTATCTGGGCGGTCTTTTTTTTGATGTCCTTGTTTTTGTGATAGCGCTCGGCGCATTTTATGAGTATGTGGTGATGAACCGCGATAAACCATACGCCCCCCATGTATTGCTTGGATACATTCTTACGTTTGTGCTCATTTTTTTTAATTTATGGGAGATCAAGTTTGTTTTTCACTTAGATGTTCTCTGGCTCATTACCTTTCTTTTGCTTTTTTTAGCTGTTCTTACCAAAAATCGTGTTTCTTTGCGACGGTTGTCGTATATTGTGATTGGTGCTGTATATATTGGGCTCGGTTTTCATTATATGGTACTCGTGCGCGGCATGGAAGATGGTCTTTGGCTAACGTACTGGGTGATTGGCTTGATTTGGGGAACCGATTCTGGTGCGTATTTTGGAGGGCGCTGGTTCGGACGCCATAAGCTTTGGCCGTCGATCAGTCCCAAAAAAACGTGGGAGGGCGCGCTCGTCGGTACCATCGTTGCTGTTTTATTGGCGTTTTTACTGGCGAACTTGTTTAAGCTTCCGTATCGCCCGCTTCCACTGCTCGGCGTTGCGCTTTTTGTTTCGATCGGTGGTCAGATTGGGGATATGATTGAATCAGCCATTAAACGTTCGCTCGGGGCCAAAGATTCTGGTGGTATTTTGCCTGGACACGGTGGTTTTTTTGATCGCTTTGATAGTATGATTGTGGCTTTTCCAGTTTTTGTTTGGGCCATACGATATTTGGAACCGTTTATGTGATGCGGACCGTCTACTGCGATGCGGACCTCCCGCTATTTTGAGGGAGCTAGGGCGAAAGGAGAACATAATGATAGGTGTTGCGATTTTAGGATCAACGGGTTCTATTGGGGAGCAGACGCTTTCTGTGATCGATGCACATCCCGAACGGTTTAAGGTGATATCGCTTGTTGCTGGACGTAACGTCGAACGACTGGCTGAACAAATCATTCGTTATCGACCGCGCTGTGTATCCGTTCAAGACATCTCTGCCCGCGAAAGGCTTTTGGCCCTTCGTGAAGGGAATCCAAATTTAAGACAATCTTTAGAAAACGTAGAGCTCCTATATGGCGAAGATGGTGCTGTAACGTGTGCGACAGCGTCTGGCGTCGATCGGGTGATGAGCGCGCTCGTCGGTTTTGCTGGTGTTCTTCCGACACTTATGGCGATTCAAAAGGGCATCGATGTGGCGCTCGCCAACAAAGAAGTGCTGGTTGCTGCTGGGGAGATTGTCATGCGCGCGGTCGCTCAAAGCGGCGTCAAGCTTCTCCCGGTTGATAGTGAGCATGCGGCGCTTTTTCAAGCATTGATGAACTTGCCACGTCAGGACGTTGAACGCGTCATAATTACAGCCTCAGGCGGTGCGTTTAGAGATAAAAGTCGTGCTGAACTTCAGCATGTTCGTGTACAAGATGCTTTGAAACACCCTAACTGGAAAATGGGGAATAAATTAACCATCGATTCGGCGACGATGATGAATAAAGGGTTAGAAGTCATTGAAGCGCACTGGCTTTTTTCCTTGCCATTTGAGATGATTGATGTCATGATTCATGATGAAAGTATCGTACATTGTATGGTAGAATTAATTGACGGCCATTTTGTGGCTGAACTGGCGCCGGTCGATATGCGTCTTCCGATCCAGTATGCGCTGACGTACCCTGAACGTGTCCGCTTAGCCCCCAGTCGTCTGAACTGGCAAGGCATCTCTAAACTGTCCTTTCGCCCCATCGACTTTCAACGGTATCCAGCACTTAAGCTTGCTTACGAGGCAGGACGTCAGGGACGTTCGTACCCAGCCGTTTTGAATGCAGCCAATGAAGTCGCTGTGCGCTTGGTCCTTGAAGAGAAGATTCCTTTTCTAGCGATTGAACCGATCGTTGAAAATGTGCTCAACCGTCACCAAGTACGTTCGATCGAGACGCTGGAGACTGTTCGAGAAGTTGACCGATGGGCGCGTCAGGCAGCGGAGGAAGAGGCAGGAAAATGGATGGTTCCGTATTCAAATAAAAAGATGTTCGATTGAAAGCGCCACTGTTGAAAGCGCCACTATCATCATCGATCATCATGCGTGTTATAAAGTAAAAAGGAGATGGCTTGGATGAGTTTTACGTTCAATACGATCGTTGCTTTTATCGTTGTCTTCGGCCTTCTCGTCTTTGTGCATGAATTTGGACATTATTGGATGGCTCGCCGCGCTGGCATTTTGGCGCGAGAATTTGCGATTGGCTTTGGACCCAAACTGTTCTCATTTAAACGTGGAGAGACGTTGTGGACGATTCGTTTGTTGCCTCTTGGTGGATATGTTCGTATGGCTGGTGAAGATGGGGAGACGCAAACGATCCAAGCCGGAACACAAGTTCGGCTCTTATTTGATCAAGATGAACGTGTCACCGATATCATTTTAGATAGCGAGAGTCGCCCTGGACAAGGCGAAGCAGTGATCGTAGAAAAAGCTGACTTAGAAGATGAACTGTGGATTGAAGTTGTTCCAAGCGAAGGCGCAATCAGTGTTGCGAATTCTGACCAACCTTTAGATGATGGTCGTTCAAGTCTTGTTTACCGTATCCACCCACAGGCCAACATCATTCAGCATGGAGAGGCCATGCAGATTGCCCCGCGCGATCGCCAGTTCGGTTCAAAGACCATTCTTCAACGTTTTCTTACGCTTTTGGCTGGACCGCTTGCCAATATCCTGCTCAGTATGGTTCTTTTTATTGTTCTTGCGGCGATGAACGGCGTGCAGACGAACGAACCGATTGTCGGTTCTGTCGTCAGTGGGATGCCTGCGGCTGAAGCGGGTTTAAAAGCAGGTGATCGAATCGTTTCTTTAAATGGTCAACCGATTCAAACTTGGCTAGAGCTACAAAGTTTTATCGCCGAACATCCTGGGCAGGCGTTATCGCTCATCGTGGAACGTCAAGGTGTGCAATACACGATTGAAGTCCCTGCAGGACGCGCTTTTTATGTCAGGGATGTATCGGATACGAATCAAATTGAACTGGTCCCCGGCGATGAAATCGTGGCCATCAATGGTGAACACTTAACGTCCCTCCAAGAAGCCGAAAAGCTGCTTAAAGAGCATGCCGGGCAGACGGTTACGCTCTCCGTTGTGCGTTCTCAGGGCGACACGCCAGTGATCAAGGATGTCCGCTATGATCTAAAAGGCCATACGCTTTCACTTACAGAAGAAGGGCGTATTGGCATTACGCAGCTTCGCGACCGTTCACTCGGTGCGATTTTATGGAACGGACCGAAGGAGACGGTGCTGTGGATCGAGCGGATCTTCGTCTCATTGGGTTCGCTTTTTACGACGAGCCATCCGTTGGATCAAGTTGGTGGACCTGTC
>JAVERJ010000200.1:0-4041 GCA_034007185.1 Candidatus Carbonibacillus sp.
GAACGATATTTTCAATTAACGCAGCAGGCCTTGTAGCAAGGATAGGATCGTTCATGATGATGATAGATGAAAACTAAATTATAAATTATTTATTATAAAATTATTAATTATAAATTATACATTATACATTATACAATACACATACAATACACATACGGGAAGAAGGTTAAACATGTCGGAACTTCTGGCAGTTTTGCACAATGAACTGATGAAGATGTTTAAACGACGACAAACGCTCATCATGTCGTTGTTTCTCGTCCTCCTCATCCTTCTAGTCGTTCTTTTCATACCCCGTCCAGACATTGCGCCTAAAAGCAATTGGGAACAAGGTGTTCAAGAAGAACTTAATAGCCTTCAGCAAAAAGAGATGTTTGAAAACCTGTCTGATGTGAACAGAAGTGCTTATGAAAGACAGTTGACAATGCTTTCGACACAACTCGAAAAACGTGTACCACCTCTGAGTGCTCAACCATTTTGGGGGTACATACAGAATCTAATGAATAGTTTTAATATATGGGTCATTGTATTTATGATGATTGCGCTTGTAACGAATGTGGCGGATGAATTTTCTCGAGGGACCATCAAACTTCTTTTGATTCGTACGCCTTCACGCAGTGTTATCCTTTTCAGCAAGTATGTGGCAGGAATTGTTTATTTCTTTTTCATGTATGGGATCGCATTGGTGACCATGTTTGTGATGACAGGTTTTATACACGGTTATATCGATTGGGGCGGACAGGAAGTTCTTATGATGGGGAATCAGGCTGTTGTCTGGCCAGCGATGGTTTCTGTTTTCTATCGGATGGTATGGGATTTACTTGGTGTCCTTCCGCTCATAACCTTTGCCTTCATGCTGGCGAGTTTATTCCGTTCATCCGCTGTGGCCATTGGCATATCGATTTTTTTAATATTTGTTGGCCGTGCGCTTGTTTTATTTTTATATTATTCGGATAAGCCGTCTTTAAAGGCGATAGCTCCTTTGCTTCCTTTTGCTCATGGAGATCTCATGCATTATTTTACAAATCCTGTGGTGTATATTTTTGATAATATAGGGAGCAGCTTGACTGAGGCGTTAACAGTGAATATTGTTTATACGGTTGTGTTTTATGCCGTAGCTTGGCTTTGGTTTGTTAAGCGCGATGTTATATAAAAATAATGGTTTTTCATGATTCCAATGCATTGATGTGATGAACCATCGCTTCTAAGGGGATGTTGGATGCGGCTTAAAGAGATACGCTTGGTCAAGATGACACGTGCTTGGGTGGCTATTATCAGCGCTGGGATACTGTGGGGAACGATTGGGTTGTATGTACGAGAACTTCGTGCGTTTGGTTTTTCTTCGTTGGATATTGTCACGTTGAGGGCCATGAGTACACTTTTTTGGTTATTGCTTTTTATTATCTTCATTCAGCGCAGACGACCTGTTGTACCACGTTGGAGTTGGCCATATTTTTTAGGAACTGGACTTTTTAGTATGGCATTGTTTAACTGGGCATATTTTCAAGCCATGCATTTGGTGACACTTTCTATTGCAGCCGCTCTGTTGTATACGGGACCAGCGTTTGTTGTCCTGATGGCGCGGGTTTTTTTAAGGGAACCGCTCACGCGCTTGAAATGGGTAGCTGTTTTCTTGACGATGCTTGGTACCGTGCTGGTGAGTGATGTACGTGGATCCGTGTTAAATCATATGTTGTTGAGCACCTCCATTCAAAGTAGTGACGTATTTTGGGGCCTTTTTTTTGGTCTGCTATCGGGTTTTGCTTATGGTCTTTACAGTATTATAGCGAAACCACTCACGCGTCGGCTTGATTCGGTCATGATTGTTTTTTATACGTTCGCTGTGACTGCTGTTGTATTGTTGCCATTGACGCAGCTTTGGAAGAAGTTAGATGTGTTGTTGAGCTTTGAGAACGGTTGCGCATTGTGTTGGGTGCTGGGGCTTGGTTTATTTCCTTCGGCGTTGGCTTATATCCTTTATACATATGGTTTAAACAAAGAAAGCGCCGGACGTGCAGCGCTTCTTACGATGATCGAACCGGTTGTGGCTGTTTTGATCGGTGCTTTGGTATTTCATGATCATTTGTCAAAGGGTCAGTGGTTAGGGATCATGGCTATTTTGAGTGCAGTTTTGCTGTTGGGGCGTGCAACGGAAGCGTCGTTTAAAGCGTACGAATAAATCTTTTGTGGATGTTCATTTGCGATGTCTTTGATTAGTCTCCTTGGAATGATTCACTTAATGCCTCATCAGTCTCAAAAACTGCTTTTTCATCAAATTGACCTTCGCGTCGAGCGATAAAAAGAGCGATAATTGGATCACCCATACGGTTGTTGAGGGTGTGAGCCATGAGATCCATGCGTCAATGGTGATCATCATGGCGTTTTTTGTCGCGATAGGTGTAAGGGGATAACGAGCTGATGCATAGGGGAGCCGTCTTTGGGGCTTACCTCATATAAAATGAGCGTTTGTGTGAGGTAAGGTTCGGTCAATGAGGAGTCAAACGAAATGGTAACGTCGAATGTGCCCCACCCTGGTGCGCCTTGTGAGGCTTGGATCGTGCCGGTTGCAAGGATGTTATGCCCATCTTCTAGGTTGTAGTTAAACGCGCCTTCAAAGATTCGAGCTTCGCCTTGGATATTAAACGATGGGGTGATCATGCTGCCAGGATCCGGTGAATAAAGCCTGAAAGCATCATTCCAAGCAACGATCGTGTTTTTAACCGTCCCCGCTTGACCATCAATCGTGATGGCGCGCATCGTCTGTAGTTCATTATCGGAAGTAGCTGGTGATTGTGCAGGTGTATCCATGTCTAAATCCGGTCCTTTAAGAAATGCAATAAACCAGACATTTGATATGAATTCCCCGCTTGAACCGCTGGTTGCCTGAGCATCAGCGGTTATTTGAATATCACTGACACCCCAGATGGTGGCACCGTCTTGACGGATAACTTGTAAAGCTTTCTGAATGGCCTCCTCAGGACTGACCCAGTCTTCCGGTCGGCTAACGTGCCCGTCTCTGGGCGTAACGATCACTTTTTGTGCTGTACCTTGAAGTGGATAGGATTCGGCCAAGGGCCCATCGAGCGTTATATTCGTAAGCATACCGACAGAGAGGTCAGAGAGTGTCATTGGCCTCCCTTGATCGTCAATGATGACCGTTTGCGGGGTAAGGGCAAGATGCATAGCAGAGACAAAGGCACCGTCTCTGGTGGTAGACGCATCGGTCAACATATCGTTGGTTAACGTGATGACTTTGGTCAACACAACAGAGCCTTGGTCATGGTTTGTTTTGTTTATATCGATAACGGTCCAATGGTCTTTTGTGAGCGTCGGATCTGTAGTGGGAGAGGGGTTTGTCACCGCGTCTTTGTTACAAGCGGTGAGCAAGGCTAAGGAACTCGCCAACCATAACCCTGTCAGCACGATCTTCCAAGCCATACGGTGTGAAAAGTTTAAGATCATGCGTTTTCCATCCGTTTCAAATTGTTTTTACTTTGATTCATTGTATCAATGGTTAAAGCTTTTGTCATCTGATGGCCAACGCACTTCATAGTATCGGCAGTTTTGTGCAGACTAAGAGGAGAAGCTATGTGCATACAGTTTATAAGAAAAATGGAGGGGTGCAATTGAGCACGCTCAAGGCAAAGACACGGACGCTTTCCAGGCGTTTGTCTGGGGAAGGGTGGATGATGCTCCCGTCGCAAAAAAAGCTACCTTTGTATCAAGTTTTAACACCTGAAGGGAAGCTTATGGAAGGCGAGACCATAGACGATATCCGTGCAGAGGATCTGCGTCTCTGGATGCGTCGCATGATTTTTACGCGCATATTCGATACACGCGCAGTGAGCCTTTCTAAGCAAGGACGTCTCGGTTTTTATGCGCCAGTGGCAGGACAGGAAGCGACCATGGTTGGAAGTGTTTCAGTGATGGCGGAAGAAGATTGGCTTATTCCGAGCTATCGTGACTTGCCTCAGCTTATATTTCGCGGTTATCCCTTGGAGAAAGCTTTTTTGTTTTCACGCGGGCATCAGGATGGTTTTGCCA
>JAVERJ010000005.1:0-26545 GCA_034007185.1 Candidatus Carbonibacillus sp.
TATACGGGCTTAACACCAAAACAGTATCGAAACAACGCTTCGACGCTCTCTGCATCGATCGATGATGTATAAAAAATCCTCTTTCCACGAGATTGCTATGATCACCACCTCATGGAAAGAGAATTTACTTCAAGAGATGTTCAAATTAATCTTCTTTAATACAAAGTTTTTTTGCGGCTAGAAGGGCGAGCGTCTTCCATGTAAACCAGACGACCAAAAAGAGTAGGGCAAGCATTTGTATATAGGCTAAATAACGGTAAATCCATTCACCAGTTTCATGAAACATAAGGACGGTTGCGATGGTGATAGCGGCGGAAGGAAAGAGGTAAGCCCACCATGAGATAAAGAAAGGGATGCGATAAAACATTTTTACTAGAAACAGAAGCAATAACCCAATAAAGAAAGCAAAACCATATAGAATGTATGAAAACGTGTCGACATGACCGGTAAGTTTGACATAGGCGATCAGACCCACTGCTGGCGGAGCCATGAGAATGAAAAATGTTGGTAACAGTTTTAAAGGAAGTGGGTTATGAAAGAAAATGCGATAAAAAAAGATGGTTGTGTAGATGGTTCCCATGACGAGACCGATGCTAAAATATAACCAATTCAAATCTTTGGGTGCACACTGTACCCCTTGGATCGGGACAACGAGATTCCCGACAATCGGAATAAACCATGCGGGGTTATAATGGGCGACTTCGAATCGCGTTTGTGTGATCAGTTTGTTTAAAACGGTAAGCGTCAACAGGAGATGCAACGGTGCGCCGATCCACCAGAGTGTTGCAGAAAGGCTAGGCCAAATCTCCGCATAAGCAACAGCAAGCAAAAGAAAACTAATGGTAATCGCTCCGAAAAAGTTCATCCGTACAGGGTGATCGAAATCTCTCTGGACTTCCTCTAAATGAGCAAATACTCGGTACAGAAAGATAAGCAGATACAATACAAACAACGTGGTGCTCACCGCCAAGAGAGCATAGGAAGCAATGGGGGGCAGTTGGAGCAACGGTTCGATGCGCATGGCAGCAATGGTTGTTCCAGCATAGCCCATCACGCTGGCGAAGAGCGCCAAGGGAAAGTAAGCGAGACCGCGCGGATGCGCCTCAGTGCTTGGCGATGGTTTGCTTTGCTGTGTTGTAAGAGGCTGACTCGACATTTCGATCACTCCTTGATATAAGCTTGATAAAGAACTTAAAGTGCAATTTAAAACCTTAACGATCATACCTGTTACCGTATTATAGAAGTAGAAATGGTTTTCGTCAATCCGAATGATTATGATTTACATATAAACGTTCATATTTTAAGGTTTTTCTCCTATTCACAGGTTGGAAAATGGCTGGTAAGATTACAATTGAAAGATCATATACCTAATGGGGTATAGAGGGTTAGGATATGGTCTTTCTTTTTTCTGCATAAAGCCGATGTTCTAGGCAGAAACGTAAACAAACAAAAAGGAGGTGTTCGGGGTGAGACGCATCCCCCATGAATCGTATTCGCCGCTATATTTTTTGGCGTCACTTGGCTTTGGCGGCACAGCTGTCTCGTTTTTTATGTACTTCATGTTTTTAGTCCCCCACCCGGACACACCGATGCCGACGTTTGAAGATGTTTTTCCACGTCTTATGGATGGTGGGCTCAGCGCGTTATGGATGGTCATCCCGCTTTTGGGCATGGTTGTGTTTGCAGTACTCCATTTTTACTTTCTGGCATGGAATATTCAAAAGTACATGGCTTTTAAACAAACGACAAGTTATGCAAAATTGCTCCAGTCGAGTAACCATGTTGCTCTGATGGCCATTCCACTGACGCTTTCTATGAGTATTAATGTGTTGTTCGTACTTGGGGCGATTTTTGTACCAGGTTTGTGGGGACAGATCGAGTATTTACTGCCTTTGGCTACCATAGCCTTTGCTCTGGTAGGGTGGTATGCGATTCGTATTTTTAATAACTATTTTTCTCGTTTTATCGTGAATGGTGATTTTGACTTTGTCAATATGAACTCACTCAGTCATATGATTTCTATTTTTGCATTTTCCATGATTGCCGTGGGATTTGCGGCACCGGCGGGAATGAGCCATGCACTCGCAACTTCTGTGATTTCATTGTTGTTATCGATCTTTTTTGCATCTATTGCCGCATCTTTGGCCATTGTCAAAATAACCATTGGTTTGCGTGCTATTTTTAAACACGGTATTGCGAAAGAAGCAGGACCAACACTGTGGATTATGATTCCTGTGTTGACCATGTTCGGTGTGGCTTTTGTTCGTTTGTATGCCGGGGTTAGCCATAATTTCTATCACGTTCAACCTTCGCCTTATTTAACGTTACTTGTTTTGGCCACACTGTTTTCTTTGCAAATTTTATTCGGTGCGGTTGGTTACCGGGTCATGCAACAGCTCGATTATTTTAAAACATATGTGAGTGGTCCGGAGCGGAGTCCCGGCAGTTTTACCCTCATCTGTCCAGGTATCGCCTTTTTTGTTCAAGGGATGTTTTTGCTCGGGTGGGGGATGGTTAAAACGAACATCGTCCCGCTTTTTTCGCCGATTTATTTCCTACTGCTTATACCGCTCGTGTACATTCAATTAAAAACGATTCGTGTTTTGTTCCTGCTTGTCTATAAGCATTTTTGGCAAACTGAACGCAAAGCGGCAATCGTAGAAAGCGCGAGTTGATATGTGTTCGCCGGTTGCGACGTTAGATAGATATAAGAAATCTTTCTTAGAAGTTCTTCCTTTTAGGATTTAAGTCCTTTATAATAATATATGGGCGCAATATGCGCCGCCCTCTTGGCAGGGCGGTTTTTTTCTTGAATGACGCTCTAGCTCGTGCACTAAGATGTACGCGATGCTATTTGTTCAAGCTCATAAGCTACTGAGATCGTCGGCCAGCGATTCAGTCGTCGAAAGCGGTAAGATGGTTATCGATTTTTATCTAGGAATCTCGTTGACGAACATGTGAACGGATGGATGTTCTGATGCGATGCGGGAGCGAGGATCGTGATGGGTCATCCGATAAAAGAAATGGAAAATCTGAAAAAAAGCACATGTGAGCGGCTCATCAATATTTTTGTAATCATTCTATGGATTGGAATCTTTATTCCTTTTACTTGGCAAGCGGTACTTCATATTGAAACATTAACGCATTCAGATATGTGGGCTATTTTTTTGCTCCAACTTCTTTTTGTACTGGTGAGCGCTTTCCCTATGAAATTTAAAGGAACAACGGTGACACTGGATAGCCCCTTGTCGCTTGCTGCTTATTTAATGTACGGTTTTTGGGTTGAAGCGACGCTCATGCAACTGTCCATTGTAACCTTATTGCTCGTTCAAGGAATACTGTCCTATAAACGTTATGCCATAAATATGCTGATTTTTCTTTCTGTGAGTTCCGTTAGTGCCTGGATGTTTGAAATGGTGTATGCATGGACACATGCATGGTCAGAGTCATTGGCTCTTTTTATAAGCAGTTTGTTTTATGTCGCTGGTCGCTTTATTTCCAATGAAGTTTTGCTTTATCCTGGACGCTATCTTCTCTATCGAACATGGGGAAAAATGGATCCTCAAGAAATGTCTTGGCATGCGCTTACGACGTTTGCGGTCGCACCGTTTGGACTTTTATTTTTCAAACTGTATGAAGATATAGGCCTTTTCTTTTTCCTTTATATTCTTATTCCATTTGTACTTTTAGCGGGTATGTTAAAATTGTATCACCAGTTAAGCGATCTTAAAAAATTACTTTCTGTTTGGGAAAAAGCTGTGCGCATTTGGGGAGGCACGCTTGAGTTGGAACCTTTGCTCGATCGAATGTATGGTTCTTTACAGATGATCTTTGGCGCCGATCGTCTCTACATAAAGATTGCATTAGAAGATGGGACGTATATAGAAAAAACATATGAAGATGTAGCACCGACCAGATGGGTAGGATCGACTGAGGCGATGTTCGATTCGTTATGGTCTGAATTGTCACGTACCAAACGCCATATTAAAACGATACGTTGGTTAGGCGTATGGTTTCAAGGGGTGGCCATCGGATTGTATGACGAAGATCAATTGATTGGTGTGATTGTATTAATACGGCAATCATCGCCCCGTTTTACAGGCGCTGAAAGGGTATTGCTCAAAGTTTTGGCGGAGCAATTTGGATTGGCGATTGGACAGGCATTGGCGTATCAAAAAGTGCGTGCTCGGCTCTTTATAGACACGCTGACGTCACTGGGGAATTATCGTGCGTTTGATCAGCGTTTGCGTGAATGGTTTGATTTGGCAAAAAACGAAGGACGGCCCTTCAGCCTTCTCATGATTGATCTTGATCACTTTAAAAAAATCAATGATACATATGGCCATCCGTTTGGTGATCAGGTCTTGCAAAAAGTTGCGCAAACGATGATAGATGTTGTGATGGATGAAGGTGAAGTTTTTCGGTATGGTGGTGAGGAGTTTGTTGTGCTCTTGCCTAATAAAGATCGTTATCAGGCATTTGCTATCGCCGAAACGATGCGTCAAAAGGTTAGCGAACTACAGTGGTATGTTGAACCACTTCATGGCGCACCTCATCTAAAGCATATGGAAGCGGATCAAAAGCATATGGACACGGTCCAACATAAAAAAGAACTTGTAACCATCTCCCTCAGCATAGGGCTTGCTTCAATGGATGAAGATCAAGATATGCCGGAAGAGCTCGTGCGCCAAGCGGATCGCGCCATGTATGTGGGTGCGAAAGAGCGAGGGCGAAACCGTGTGGCTGATTATCGAGCGCTCGGATAATCACACGCTATTGGATGAAGTGGTGGCAGATAGGATCATGACATGTTGTCAGAACATGAAGTGCGGGATGCCGAAGAAGGGGGAAAAATATCTTGCATGAACTGATGAATCTTTTTGAAGAAGCGGTGCGCATCAGTGCTTCTGATGTGCACCTGGCGGTGGGAGAAGCGCCTGCCTTTCGGATCGATGGCCGTCTTCATCGGCAAAACATGACAGTGATCACGGACAATATGATGCATATGTTTATCATGGAGACCTTGAGTGAAAGTGATATAAAGATGCTGAATGAGTGGGGATCCATTGATTTTGCTTACGAACTCCCACCACATGCGGTGTTTCGTGTGAATCTTTACCGTCAGGGCGGGAAGCTTGCGCTTGCTGCGCGGCGTATACCTAAACATGTACCAACACTTTTGGAATTAGGCCTACCTGATGTTCTTGATCAGCTTACTTTTACACACGCGGGTCTGATATTGGTAACGGGTCCTACGGGTAGCGGTAAATCGACGACATTAGCGGCGATGATTGAAGCCATCAACCTTCGCGAGGCGCGTCACATTGTTACGCTCGAGGATCCTATCGAGTATGTCTATGAACCCAAACATAGCATCATCCATCAGCGAGAAATTGGACGAGATGTGCGTGATTTTGCCAGTGGTTTGCGTGCAGCGCTTCGTCAAGATCCTGATGTCATATTGGTGGGAGAAATGCGCGATCTAGAAACCATTCGGACTGCGATCACAGCTGCTGAGACTGGGCACTTGGTTTTATCGACGTTGCATACACAAGATGCGACGAGCACCATCGATCGCGTTATCGATGTTTTTCCAGCTGAGCAGCAAGCGCAGATTCGTTCACAATTGGCTGGCACGTTAAAAGCGGTGATCGCCCAACGACTTCTGCCGAAAAGGCAAGGAGGACGCGTCGCCATCGTTGAAATTTTGATCAATACCCCTGCGGTCGCCAATTTGATTCGCCAAGAAAAAACACATCAGATTCATAACGTCATGCAGACAAGCCGCCAATTAGGCATGCAGACTTTTGAGCAAGCTTGGAAATGGGCACGCGATACATTTCATATCGACCCGGGAAGTGTTGCCCTTTTACCGACAGCCAACGACATGTCATTTTAAGTTGGATATCATTTTTTAAAAGTCACCTCGTCGGTGTTCTAACCTGTCCACCTCCATCATACTGTGATCCTAGAAGGATGTTTGAGGAAAAGCGATCGAGGGAGGGGCACCGATGAACAAAACACGTTGGACGATTCAAAGTAAACATCTTGAAACCCCGCCGCAAGAAAAAGAAGATGCTCATATTCGAGAAACACATACCGCGAAGATCAGCATCAAAAATGAAGCCGTTCGCCCCACAACTGGGACTATTGCATCTAAGCCTAACTCATCCAAATCTATCCCATCGAAGCCTCAAGGGATAAAAAGGTACACCGAGCAAACTGAACCCATAGAACAAAAAGATCATGTAAAGCCTTCCGACCATACGCCCGTACCGTTACGATACAAGACCGTTGTATACGAAAAACTATATGGTGATAAAAAAGAAGAACGCCTCTATGCTCAGAGTGTCAACCGCGGTGCGCACAAAACGTATTCAACCGTTGACGCATCAAAACATGACTTGGTCGAACCATTGATCGACGTGGTATCACCAATGACAAATGCCCATCCTGAAACAAAAATCAATCAAGATGATAAAGTGATTGATGGACCATCGTATGTGTCTCCAGTGCATAATCATAAACGTTCTCGCCCTCCTTTTTACCTCGGTCCGCGCTTTCGTGAACCGATGCGCTGGACGCTTTCGATTGTATCTGCAATTGTCTTAGGGGCCATGTTTGGTTACATTCTGCTGTGGCTTGCCCTTCATCAAGGTTGGTTACAGTCGGCTGGTCTCGTTCCCGGACTGCCGTCTAAAAATGCTCAACAGACCAATGGCCCTCTTCTTTCATCTGACTCAAAGCAAGAAAACACGGGGACGGTTCCGAACGCCGTGAGTGGAGCGCTCACGCTTCCTAAACAAACGTTTTATATGTTACAAGGCGGGGTTTTTAATGAACGCGCTTCTCTTGAACCGCTGGTTGAAAAAGCTAAGGCGCAAAATCTTCCGGTTCTTATATTAGACGGTTCTCCGCTTCGCCTCATCTACGGACTGTTGCCGAATGAACAAGAAGCCAATCTGCTTGCCAAATACTATGCTGAAAAAAATATAGATATTTTCGTAAGGCCGTTGGTTTTCAATGCCTCATCACAAGCCTTTGCCGCTTTAAAAGAAGAAGACGTACAACGCCTTTCTCGCTTTTTCACGCACGGTTTTTATTTGTATACGGAAAGTGCTGCTTGGATGACTGAAGGTATATCAAGCCCAGTCAAGATTGAAGAGCAAGCCTGGCGCACATTTCGTGAGACCCATCAACAGTTTGTTGAAGAATCGCGCCAATTACAAAATGTGCTAACAGGTGCAGAAAAAGAGGCGGTATCAGAGATGACGAAAGAAATGACCACAGCGGTAACAGCTCTGGTCGAATATATCAAAACACCCGATGAACATTATTTACTAACGATAGAACAAGCCCATCTCAATTTTATTCAAGCCATGGCGACGTTTTATCCGGATGCGTTTAAACATTAAATATGATCTCTAAGATGAATGGTTTAGACGTATATCGTCACATGATGGTTAAATTTTAAGCCCACCGGATGCGGTGGGCCTTTTTTTGTTTTAATGCTGTTGTATTCCACTCAAATTCGTTATAATGAGATGAGGGTAAGGAGGATTTTGATGATAGATGTCGTTCTTGCTTCACGGTCTCCACGTCGAACAGCGCTTCTTACGATGATTGGACTGGTGCATCGCACTGTACCGTCTAAAGTCGAAGAGTTGATGCATCCTTTTGCGGATCCAATGGAAGAAGTGCTGCGTCTGGCCCGTGAGAAAGGCGAAGATGTTTTTCGATCGTATCCTCATGCGCTTGTCTTAGCTTTTGATACGATCGTGGTTGTACAAGGTACAGTGTTGGGAAAGCCTAAAGATGCCGATGACGCTCGGGAGATGTTACGCCGTTTGTCTGGTACGTGGCATACGGTGATGACCGGCGTGGCCCTTTTTCGAAAAGGATATGTTACGCAGCTTGATGTTGTCACCACTCAGGTTAAGTTTGCTGAGCTGAGCGATCGGTTGATTGAACAGTATATAAAGACAGGTGAGCCATTCGATAAAGCAGGTGCTTACGGCATTCAAGGGAAAGGCGCGCTTTTAGTAGAACGTCTAGAAGGCGACTATTATAATGTCGTTGGACTCCCGCTTCACAGGACGGTTCAATTGCTGGAACAGATGGGCATCAGTGTGTGGGGGTGAAGACGGCACTTAAAGGAGACGTGCCGGTGGAAGAGATCGGGAAACCTTTAAAATTGAGAGAACTACCGCCCCAGGAACGGCCGCGCGAGCGGCTTTTGTCGGTCGGCGCGCGCGCACTCGCGGATTCAGAGTTGATCGCTATTTTGCTCCGTACCGGTTCGAAAGATATGTCTGTGTTGCATTTGGCAGAGCGCGTTTTAGCTTCTGCACGGAGTTTACGTGGACTTTTAGAGATGGACATTCAAGAACTGATGGCGCTTCCCGGGGTAGGTGAAGCGAAGGCCATCCAACTTAAAGCAGCACTTGAACTAGGAAGACGTCTGACGCGCGATATGGTCGGTCGTCCGCCCATTAAAAGCGCGGAAGATGCAGCACGTCTTCTGATGGATCGCTTGCGTTATGAATGGCAAGAGCTGTTTGTCGTCCTTTTTTTGAACACCAAGCATGAAGTGATTGCAGAAAAAGATGTTTTTAAAGGTACGTTGGATGCCTCATTGGTCCATCCGCGAGAAGTATTTCGTGAAGCCGTGCGCGTAAGCGCGCATGCGCTCATTCTAGCCCATAATCATCCGAGCGGTGATCCTTCACCAAGCCGGGAAGATGAAGCGGTGACAAAACGGTTTTTAGAGGCTGGCCGCATTTTAGGTATTGATGTTCTCGATCATATTATCATCGGTGATGGGCGCTATGTGAGCTTAAGGGAAATGCATCTGATCCCATAAACAAAAACGTTCATGTCGAATGGATATTAAGAAAAATAACCAATGGAAGGCGATGGACGACATCCGCCGTAGACTCAAGGAAGGATGAAGAAGATGTTTTTTGCATTGGCCAAAGATATGGGGATCGATCTCGGTACTGCGAATACATTGATATATGTTAAAGGTCGAGGCATTGTCATTAATGAACCATCTCTGGTCGCTGTCAATACGAAAACCGGAACCATCGAAGCGGTTGGTGCTGAAGCCAAGCAGATGGTCGGTCGGACGCCAGGCAATATTGAGGTGCGTCGTCCATTGAAATCAGGTGTGATCGCCGATATGGAGACGACGGAGACGATGCTGCGTCATTTTATTCAAAAAGCGCAACGCATCAAAGGGTTGATCTCCCGTCGTCCCAATGTTATGATCTGTGTGCCCTATGGGGTTACCCCGGTCGAACGCCGTGCTGTTGAAGATGCTGCCAAAGAAGCAGGCGCGCGTGAAGCGTTGACCATAGAAGAACCGTTCGCGGCGGCGATTGGTGCTGATCTTCCCGTTTGGGAGCCGACAGGCAGCATGGTGGTCGATATTGGCGGCGGGACGACTGAAGTCGCCATCATTTCTTTGGGCGGCATTGTAACCAGCCGTTCTGTGCGGGTAGCAGGGGATGAGATGGATGAAGCGATCGTGCAATATATAAAGCGAAAGTATAACCTTTTAATCGGAGAACGAACAGCTGAAGCTTTAAAAATAGAGATCGGTTCAGCCATTCAGCCTCCGAAGGATATGGCGATGAGTGTCCGCGGCCGCGATCTGGTCAGCGGTTTACCCAAAACACTCGACGTCAAGGCGACAGAAGTCGCAGAAGCGTTGAGTGAAGTCGTAGCCGCGATCGTCGAAGCGGTGAAACTGACGTTAGAAAAAGCCCCACCAGAGTTAGCGGCAGATATCATGGATCGGGGGATCGTGTTAACGGGGGGCGGCGCACTTTTACGTGAACTGGATCATCGTTTGTCTGAGGAGACAGGGATGCCCGTCTTTGTTGCTGAAAATCCGCTTGATAGTGTGGCCATCGGCACGGGTCGCGCGCTGGAGAATCTCGAACAGTATAAAAAACATTTTTTTACAGGAAAAAAGATCGGTCATTCTTGATGACCTGGGGAGCATTGGATGAATGAATTGGTTCAGTCGCCGGATGCTGGCGCTTTTGGCAGGGCTAGTGCTCATTACGGCTTCAGCGGCGCTCGTTCCGTACGGTCGTGGTTTTTTAACGCTACCGGAGCGTGTGGTCAAAGATACGGCGGGGTTTGCCGAACAGTTGGTGAGTAAGCCATTTTATATCGTGCGGAACTGGTGGCAAGGGCTTGTGGACCTGCGCAATACGTACGAAGAAAATCAAAAGTTAAAAATGGCCCTTGATACTTTGATTCGTATCAAGGCGGAATATGATCTTTTGCAACAAGAAAATGAAACATTGCGTGGCCTATTGAATTTTCAATCGCGGGCTCATGATTATACACTTTATCCGGCGGAAGTCATCGGTCGTGATGTCAGTACTTGGGATGAAGTGCTCGTGTTAAACCGTGGGGCCAAAGATGGGCTCGCACCGGGACTCGCTGTGATGACAGATAAGGGTTTAATCGGCATCATTGATGCCGTAAGCACCTTTACGAGCAACGTTCGACTGTTGGGGAATCTGAGTACGCGGCAGCACATCGCGGTGATGACGACCGCGCAGAAAAAAGCCTATGGCGTCATCGAGGGATACGATAGCGAAAATGGCTTACTCGTGATGGGGAAGATGCCCTTGGATACCGATGTTCATCTCGGCGAAACGGTCGTGACGTCTGGGCTGGGTGGGCTTTTACCGCCCGGCCTACCCGTCGGTTCGATCGAAAAAGTCCGTCCCGGACGGGATATGCTCACGCGCAATGCTTGGATTCGTCCTTTTGACTCGGCGCAGGATGTATCGGCTGTCTTTGTTGTCAAGCGGAGCGATGGTTATACAGGGGAGGGTTTGCAACCTTGAGCCACAACCCGCGATTAAAACTCACCGTACTTTTTATCGTTCTTTTAATGGTTGATGGAACAGGGCTTGTGAACAGTAGCGAATTATTTCATGTGCGTCTTTCGACGCTTTTTGTGGTCATTGCAGCCCTTTTTTTACGACCTTTTCCGGCGCTTTTATTAGGGTTTGGTACCGGTCTTTTTTTCGACATCGTTTTTGGGCGGTTCATCGGTCTGGAAACGTTCTTTTGGACATTTTATGTTTCTTTTTTGAGTGAAGCGGCACGTTTTTTTTATCGTTCGGTTTTTTTCATTGTTCCGTTGGCAGGATTATCGCTTGCTCTTTTTGATCTGTATGCGGATGGTTTGTACCGTCTGTTTCGTTGGACTGATACATCATATGTGTTTTTTCTGCGGCATGCCGTTTTAATGGACGCTGTCTTTGGTATGATCGCTGCATTGATTCTTTATGCTGTGATGGTCCCAGCACTCCGCGCCTTGATGCAAGAACGCGATATAACACATGAGGAGGCATGATCATGAATCAGGTCGTCCGCCGTTTTAACGTCCTGTTCATGCTCATCTTTTTTTTATTTGCGCTTTTAATATTGCGATTGACCCTCTTGCAACTGGTAGATGGCGAACTCTACGCACAATCCGCTGCCAACGTCAATAAAAAGGTGTACATGACACCTGGACAGCGGGGTTGGATCTATGATCGGAATGGTGTGCCATTGGCTAAAAATGAGCTTGTCTACTCCTTATCATTTCTCGATGAAGGATTTAAAAAGGCGCAAATTGAACAGGTTGCGATCAATTTAGAAAAAATATTTCAAGCTTATGCTGAAAAAGATCCACGTTATAAAGCCTTCAATCGCGTCACCATTATGGAAAAGTTGGACGCCGGCTATGCCTATGTTCCAAAGACGGAAGATCCGGCGTTACGTCAGACGCTCATCAAAGAGACGAAAAGTGGCACACGCTTTGATCCGGCAGAATGGGCGCTTCAAGATGCGCCGATGATGCTCTATCGACATTTACCTCGCAAGGTCGTACAAGATATTCCTGATGTCATCATGTTTCAAGTACAGGAGCGTATGCAGGATTTCCCAGGGATAAAGGTGGTCATCGATGCTAAACGCGTCTATCCATATGGCATGCTTGCGCCATATATCATCGGTTACACGCGCGATATACCGGAAAATAAAGTAGAAGATTATATTTCTCGAGGATATACAAATTTTGACCGTGTGGGTGTGACGGGTGTGGAGGCGAGCTATGAAGATGTTTTGCATGGGCTACCTGGGAAAACAGATGTTTTAATGAATAATTTAACACGTCGCTTGGAGACACAAGAGGTCTACCCGCCTTCACCGGGTGCGAACATCGTCCTTTCTATCGATGCGGCGTATCAGTATACGGTTGAGAAAATCTTGCAAGAAGGGATTCAGTATTTGAACACGCGCCCAGTCAATCCTCTTCCCAATGTCAAAGAAGCGATGGCTGTTGTGTTAAATCCTTATACTGGCGATGTGTTGGCCATGGCTAAAGTGCCGGGCTATGATTTGAATGTGTTTGATGCCCCTGATTTTTCGACGCGTTATCAACAAGAAGTGGCTGGACGTGAACAAAATGTTCTTGTGAATGGTGGTTACCAACCGGGGTCGACGTTTAAAATGTTGACGGTGATGTTGGCGCTCAATGAGGGGTTGATGCGGCCCGATGAAAAGGTGCTATCCACCGGGGGCGTAAAGATAGGGGATCGCTACTTAAAAGATTTTAAAGCCGGCGGGCACGGTTGGGTTGATGGTAAAAAGGCGCTTAAAGAATCTGTGAACACGTATATGTATGAGGTCGCTCTGCGCCTTGCTCGCCAGGCGGGATCTGGGAATGCTTATCGTGCGATGTTTGATCATGTAAGACGTGTGGCTCAAGAGTTTGGGCTTGGGGCATTTACAGGTATTGATCTGAACGAAGAAATGGTCGGATATGTGACACCGAACCAAAATGAGTTTCGGCAGCTTGGCAATTTGGCACAGATGATGATTGGCCAATATGACGGTTATACACCGATCCAATTGGCCCAATACGTTTCGGCGATTGCCAATGGTGGCTACCGAATTCGGCCGCATCTCGTCTATTCGATCAATGAACCAGAGGAAAACTCGCGCACACCCGGTCCACCCGTTCAGTTCATCAAAGGTGAAGTGCTGGGTCAAGTGGCTATCGATCCGCGTTGGATCCGTTATGTTCAAGAAGGCATGCGGGAAGTGACGCAGCCAGGGGGAACAGCCTATTCCGTTTTTCAGGGACTTTCCGTCCCAGTTGCGGCTAAAACGGGTACGGTACAGCGTGGCACGGGACAGACGAATGGGGTGATGGTCGGTTATGCCCCCTATGACCGACCGGAGATTGCTTTTGTCGTCATTGTGCCTGGAGGATCGGGTGGGGCAGATTCGGCTGGACCGATTGCTCGTCGTCTCGTTGCGGCATATTTCGGAGATGAACCACTGCTTCCGCTTGCAGAAGTTTCTAAGGATGCATCGCCGGGTGAAAATCATCCGTGATTTTCGGGGAATGAAGCAGGAAAACAAGCGCCTGTTGTCGAATGAGTAAAACGTTGATAGGGGGCGGATGATGTGGCGCTTCAAGATGTTCAGATAGTGATTAAAGGTTCACGCGATGGACTTTCTTTTTTTCTAGATCCACACTGTCGTTTTGATGATTTGCTGTTCGCTTTAGAAGCACGTTTGATGGGGGCGTACGATCATTTTTTACAAGGCCCTCCAACAGAAGTGCGGCTTCATTTCGGTACGCGATATGTAACAGAAGAACAAGTTGATAGCGTCCGTGCGTTGATTGAACAACACGGATCACTCAAAGTGATCGACGTGATCCGTGATGTTTTTGATAAACAAGAAGTAGAAGCCATGCTTCGCCGCAGAAGTCTTAAAACGGAAGTAGGCATTGTGCGTTCTGGTCAAGTGGTTGAAGCAACGGGTGACGTTCTTCTTTTAGGCGATGTGAATCCAGGCGGGTTGATCCGAGCGAAGGGGAGTATTTACATTTTCGGTCAGCTGAGGGGACAAGCACTGGCGGGCGTCGATGGCGATCCAGCGCTGATCGTAGCCCATGACTTTCAACCAACCCGCTTTGGCATTGGGCGGTTGGCTTTAGATGAAGTTCCACAAGAACTTTATGGTAAGGCTGCTTTTACGGCTTTGTATCAGGATCGTCTCTTCGTCTTACCGCTTAAATCTTTGCGCGCGCTCCCTTTTGTACTGGATGAGGTGGCCGAAGAGCATCGCGCGATAGAGCCCAAAGGCCAGGCGTGGGCGCCTAAATTGTCCCTGTAAGAAATTTTAAATCGTATCAACGTGCATGCCGGGAGGAGTTGGAAAGTCGTTATGGGTGAAGCAATCGTGATTACATCAGGTAAAGGCGGGGTTGGTAAAACGACAACGACCGCCAATGTAGGCACAGCATTGGCCATGATTGGTAAAAAGGTGGCCCTCGTCGATACGGATATTGGGCTGCGCAATCTCGATCTCGTGCTCGGGCTGGAAAACCGTATTGTCTACGACCTCGTCGATGTCATTGAAGGTCGTGCGCGTTTGGAACAAGCCCTTGTCAAGGATAAACGATTTGAAGAGCGGCTTGTCCTCTTGCCCGCTGCTCAGATCAAAGATAAAACAGCCGTGCAGCCAGAACAGATGGCTGCGCTTGTGCATGAACTCGTCGCTCGTTTTGATTTTGTTCTTCTTGATTCTCCCGCTGGCATTGAACAAGGTTTTCAAAATGCCATCAGTGGTGCAACACAGGCCATCGTCGTGACGACACCGGAAGTGTCAGCCATTCGCGATGCCGATCGCGTCATCGGACTTCTCGAAAAAAACGGTTTGGGTCGAGCCAAATTGATCATTAACCGTTTAAGGCTGCAGATGGTGAAAAGAATGGAACAAGTGAGCGTCGATGAGATCGTGCACATCTTAGGCGTTGATCTTCTAGGCGTTGTACCGGATGATGAGATTGTCATCAAAATGACCAATGAAGGGACACCGACAGTTGTCGATACGCGTTCTAAGGCCGCGCTGGCCTATAGAAATATTGCTCGCCGCATGCTCGGAGAGTCTGTTCCACTTCTCAAATTAGAGGAAAAACAAGGTGTGTTCAACAAAGTATTAAAGATGTTTGGGATGTCTTAATCATGCAAGAAAAAAAATCTTTTTCTATCGATTGGCGTTCGATTGACTGGTGGTTGATCGCCATCATCATCGTCATGGCTGTATTCAGTTATATCGGTATTCGCGGGGCAAGCCCGCTTTATGGTGAAGACATCAAGCAGCTTGTTTGGTATGGCATCGGTTTTGTGTGGATGTTCATAATCATGTTCATACCAGCGCGTCTTTATTATACATGGGCTCCGATCGTTTATGGCGTATCCATCGTCTTGTTGATTGCGGTTTTGATATTTGCCAAACCGATCTACGGTTCAAAGAGCTGGTTGGTTTTTGGTCCCGCGAGTTTGCAATTGCAGTTTCAACCATCGGAGTTGGCAAAATTAGCGACCATTTTTATGGTGGCACGGTTTTTAAGCGACTATCGGCGGCGGGTGGAAGACGGCGAGATTCTGGAAAGTTTTGGGAGTCTATGGCCGGTGTTTGTACTCTTTGCTGTGCCGATGCTGCTCATTGTCGTGGAACCGGATCTCGGCACGACCCTTGGCGTAGCCGTTACGCTTCTGACCATGCTCACTGTATCTGTGCGGCCGCGGTATACCCTTACGGTGGCGGGGATATATGTTTCGGGTGTTCTTGTACTTGCCTTAGTTTATGTGTTTGTACCACAGCTATTTTTTAAAATCATCAAGCCTTACCAATGGCGACGGATTACAGCCTTTTTGGATCGCCCGTTGGATCCAGGCAATCCCGATCAATATCAGCTTTATTATTCGTTACAATCAATCGGCTCGGGAGAGTTTTGGGGTCGGAATGTTCCTGAAGAAGAGCTTTTAACGTTTAATCGCAGGGTGCCCTTTGCACAAAATGATTTCATTTTTTCTGTGATCGGGGAGCGTTTTGGTTTTTTAGGATCGGCGCTTCTCATTATGCTTTATTTTTTCTTGTTATATCGCATGATTCGTATCGCGATGCAAACGACATCGACGTTTGCGCACAGTGTGATCGCAGGCATTGTCGGTATGTTTACGTATCAGATTTATGAAAATATCGGAATGACCATTGGTATCATGCCGATTACAGGCATTACACTACCCTTTTTAAGTTATGGGGGGAGCTCGCTTCTTATCAACCTATTTGCCGTAGGCGTTGTGTTAGGCTTTTCGATTCGAAAAGAACATGTGTGACATGCTCCTTGTCATAACGCCCGGAGGCTTGGACTATAGATAAAATAAAAACAAGCCAGTAGGCCGGGTGAGAAGTGATGAGGCAAAAATGGATTTTTATGTTTTTATTGACATTCTTATTGGTTTTGGGTTTAGGGTTAGGATCACATGGAACCATGCAGGGTGCTTTCTTTATAAAAAAAGTTCAAACCATACGCGATGAGTTGGCTGCATGGGGAAAGCGCATGGGCGTGCAATCTTTTTTAGATCAATTGAAAGCATCGACGTGGTCCTTGTTTCCGGCCCTACATATTGAAAATAACAAAGCATTTGTTCAGTATCGCTCGCCGGTTGAAGGGGCGGTTTATGCGTTTTATGAACAAACGTCGGGTGTGGTCATTGAAACATCCGCGAAAAGCATGGTGCATCCCGTCGCCACAGGTTGGGTGAAATCCGTCATGGATACAGCCACGCGCGGGCGTGTGATCACGATTTTGCATGCGGATGGTACGGAAAGTATGTACGGGTTTATGGGGGAGGTGTGGGTGAAAGCAGGCGACTGGGTGGAACCTGAAGACCAAATCGGCCGTGTTAAAGAACAATCGTTGTTTTTATCGCTCCGTCGTACCGGTAGCCTGATCAACCCTGCAGGCGTGATACCCCTTGATTAAAATCCACCCGTTTTTGATGCTCGTGCTTGCTTTCGGCGCGCTGGCTGGGCGTTGGTTGGAGCTGGTGACGCTCTTTACCCTTGTCCTCATTCATGAATGGGGACATGCGGTGTGTGCCCGAGCTTTAGGATGGAACGTCCAAAGTATTGTGCTTATGCCTTTTGGTGGTGCCCTTCAAGTCATACCGCCGCCCCTTGCACCACCCTGGCATGAGTTTGTCATTGCACTCGCCGGTCCTCTCACGCACGTTCCACTGATCGTCTTGGGTTGGATCTTGACAGATCTAAAACTTTGGTCGCAAGCGATGGGTCAGTTTTGGTTTGAAGGAAACATGATGATTTTTATGTTTAATATGTTGCCTCTTTTTCCCTTAGATGGTGGACGTATGGTCTTGGCGCTTTTAACTCGGATCATACCGTATCGCATGGCCTTGATGTCTATTTATGGGTGGACACTTTTTTTAAGCGTTTTGATGACGCTTTTAATCATTGGTGTACCGCATGTGGGGTATGTTTTGAAGGGATCGCTTTCGGCGCTTCTCCTCTTGCCCTATGTCTTAACCATATCGCTTACGGCGTTTAATGATCTTCAGCATACGATGCATCGCTTTTTTCTCGAACGGTACATGTATCATGAGACGGTACGAATGTGGCGCGTGCGCAAGGTCCAAGTAAAAGGCCATTGGACCATGCGGTGTGCTTTGCGCAGGATGTACCGTTCTTTTTATCATATCTATGAACGCGAGAGCGTTTATGATCCTAAAAGACGAATGTTAGATGGGCAAAAACGCTGTTATCCGCAGGAGGAAACGAACATTTTATCGCTTTATTTTTTATCAGGTCGCGCAAATTTAACGTTTGATCAATGGGAAGATGAACATTGCCATTCGTCTCGTTAAGCGGTATAGTGTAAGATGTGAAAGGAGCTGAACGGGATGGGTGAGATTGTTACAAGTGCCTTTGGCATTAAAACAGGGCTGATATTGCCCCATGATGACATCCGTGAAATGACAGTGGAAGCGGTTCAAGGCAAGATTCAGGATGGCGACATTGTTTGTGTCACAGAAGCGGTCGTGGCCCGCTCACAAAATCGTTATGTGACGTGTGAAGACCTAGCCGAACATATACGTGAAACGTTAAAGCTGAGGCCCAAGGCGCATCTGGCTGTCGTTTTTCCGATTGCCAGTCGCAACCGTTTTGCACTCGTGCTAAAGGCTGCCGCACTGGCCACACGCGGGGGAGCAGTAACGGTTTCTTTTTCCTTACCCTATGATGAGGTCGGTAATCAGGTCATTGATCCGGAGTTTGCTTGGATGCGTCTCAGATTAAAGAAAATATTACACAGTCTTCAAGCAGCGCGGGAAAACACACCGCACCTTAATATCTTGATTCGTGAAACGATCGCAGCGCTTATTTTACAGTCTTCTGGATATCAGGTGCTCGGTATGCGTAAACTCATGGGTAAAGGCATTGCCGATTTAACTGTGAAATCTCCAGACGGTCGCATTTTACCTGTGGAAGTGACGTTTTCTGATCTGAAGAAAGCCGCTTTAAAGGCGGTTGAACTTGAGGGCGATATGGCGGAAGCGGAAGGGGCGTTGGCGGTTAAAGTTGATCTGGCCCGCCGTGAAGCTGTCATCATCGATGCACATGCGTATCTTCAGGATGATGTGCATGAACAAGGTGTTTTAGAGGTCGTTTCTTATGTTGATCTCGAATCCTATTTTAAAGATAGCGAAGCCATTTATTTACCCGAAGTTGGTGACGCATTTTTTCGCCACCCGATCACAGGTGTCGATTATCGTGCGCTCTATCTTGATATGATTCGTCAAGGCGGTGCGACCGGGACTGTGATGTTTACGGCTAATCCGTTGAAAGTTTATGAGCAAGGCTATTTAGATGGGGTTATTATCGGTGAGGTGCATCAACGGCTGAAGACGCGCGAAGTTTTTAATGCCTTCGGCGCGGATGTTCCGGTTGTAACATTGGATGAAATCGGACCGCCGCCATGGGGGGTCATCGGCTCCAATGTCTCCAGCGAACAACCATGTCGTTTAAAACTTTTGCCGGAAGATGCGTCTGGTACGGCGGACGCCATACGCGATGCGATTATACAAGCACTTGGTGTGAACGTTGAAGTGATTATTTTTGGGGATGGGGCGTATAAAGATCCGGACAGTGGTATTTATGAACTGGCGGATCCACATCCAGCCATCGGCGTGAGTGCAGGGTTACGTTCCTATCGGCTGCGCACGGGTAAAAAATTAAAGATGCACGTCGATACACTGCATCAGAAAGGCATGAGTCGAGAGGAGATTGCACAGGCCTTAAATGGACAAACTGTGCAAGATTCGACCGAAGATGGAACAAAAACATATGGTCACCCTGATCTTAAAACAGATAAAACAGAGCGGGATCAAGGAGAAGTGGGAACGACGCCTAGAAGTCTTACAAGTATTGTGGCGACGATTGCTGACTTAATGGCTGGTTCGGCCGATGCTGGAACACCTTTCATTGTTGTGCGCGGTTTTTTGCCAGTTGGACGTTAAAACCATCTTTCCATTCGCTTGCTTAGGAACGGGTGTTCGAGAGGTTTTGTGGTGTAGACTTTTTTATATTGACGAAGGCTCTATCCTGTCGTATGATCAAGTTATGTCCTGGGCGGACGGTTTGTCCGAACCTTAAGGACATATTTTTTACACGAACCAAATGAAGAAAGATTCAGGAGGTGGAGAGATGCCAGAAAGAGAGATTCGGCGTTTTCGTAAAATACTTGTTGCAAACCGTGGTGAAATCGCCATTCGTGTTTTTCGTGCAGCGACCGAACTCGGTATTCGCACCGTCGCCATTTATTCTGAACAAGATATCGCTTCTCTCCATCGTTACAAAGCCGATGAAGGTTATTTGATCGGAGAGGGTAAAGGACCGCTTGAGGCGTATCTCGATATCCCTGGTATCGTCCAGCTGGCTCAACAGCAAGGGGTAGACGCAGTACATCCGGGATATGGATTTTTATCGGAAAATGCAGATTTCGCCCGTGCTTTAGAAGAAGTGGGCATCGCTTTTATCGGTCCGCGTCCGGAACACCTCGAAATGTTTGGCGATAAAGTAGAAGCGAGACGACAAGCGCTCTTAGCAGGGATTCCAGTCGTACCGGGCACAGAAGAACCGATTCGTTCCTTGGAGGAAGCTGAAGCATTCGCCAAAACCTATGGTTATCCGCTGATCATTAAAGCTGCCTCGGGTGGCGGTGGCCGCGGTATGCGCGTCGTACGGGCATCGACGGATTTAAAAGAGTCGTTCGAGCGAGCGCGCT
This sequence comes from Candidatus Carbonibacillus sp., assembly GCA_034007185.1. Classification (GTDB taxonomy): domain Bacteria; phylum Bacillota; class Bacilli; order Thermicanales; family DSM-22653; genus Carbonibacillus. The sequence continues at coordinate 20,180 of JAVERJ010000005.1, forward strand.
CGGAGGCGAAAGCTGCTTTTGGAGACGACCGCGTCTATTTAGAAAAACTCATCGAACGACCGAAGCATATTGAGGTACAAATTTTGGGTGATCGTTACGGGCATGTCGTGCACTTGTATGAGCGAGACTGTTCGATTCAACGCCGTCATCAGAAAGTGGTGGAGGTCGCACCGGCGCGCACCCTTTCATCCGAAGTCCGAGAAAAAATAGCCGCCGATGCCGTCCGGCTGATGCGCGCTGTCGGTTATGAAAACGCAGGTACGGTTGAGTTTTTGGTGACAGATGATGGTCAATATTATTTCATTGAAGTCAATCCTCGAATTCAAGTTGAACATACGATCACTGAACTTATCACCAATATTGATATTGTACAAGCACAAATTCGCTTGGCTGAAGGCTATGCGCTAACCGATGCTGCTGTCGGTGTACCGCCGCAAGAACAAATCAAAACAAAAGGCTTTGCGATTCAATGTCGGATTACGACAGAAGACCCAGAAAACAATTTTTTACCGGATACCGGGCGTATTCTTGCGTATCGTTCACCGGGTGGCTTTGGTGTCCGTTTAGATGGGGGCAATGGGTTTACCGGCGCACAAATTACACCTTATTACGATTCGCTTTTGGTTAAAGCTTGCACGTATGCGCCAACGTTTGAACTCGCTGCACATAAAATGCACCGCGTCTTGCGCGAGTTTCGTATTCGCGGTGTGAAAACCAATATCCCTTTTTTAGAAAATGTGATTCAAGATGATCAATTTTTAAATGGTACCTATGATACGCATTATATTGATGAACGACAAGATCTTCTAAAAATACCGCGTCGCCAAGACCGAGGAACGAAATTGCTTTCTTTCATCGGCGAAGTCGTTGTCAATGAACGTTTAAGTGCCGATAAGCCGACGTTTAAAAAGGCACCTCGGATTGAAATTCCTGATGCATATCGAAAGGCGGTCAAAGAAGCACTATCGCAACCATTGCGTGCAACGGTTGGAGCGTCACACGATTCTTTAGAACGCTCTCAACTTCCGCTCACTTCCGGTGCACCGGGACGGCCGTTTGTTTCGACGAAGCGCCTGTTAGATGAACTGGGTCCGGAAGGTCTGGCCCGATGGGTTCGTGCAGAAAAACGACTTCTGATGACCGATACGACGTTTCGCGATGCGCATCAGTCGCTTCTTGCCACGCGTGTTCGTACACGTGATCTTTTACGCATTGCCGAAAGCACTGCGCATCTTGCGCCACAGATGTTTTCTCATGAAATGTGGGGTGGGGCGACCTTTGATGTGGCGATGCGCTTTTTGAAAGAAAGTCCTTGGGAGCGCTTGGAAAAATTACGGGAAGCGATGCCCAATGTTCTTCTGCAGATGCTTTTACGAGGTTCCAATGCTGTGGGTTATACGAACTATCCAGATAATGTTGTGCGTGCGTTTGTAAAAGAAGCGGCGGCACGCGGCATGGATGTCTTTCGAATTTTTGACAGTCTAAATTGGTTTCCGGGGATGCAAGTGGCCATCGAGGCGGTGCGCGAAGCGGGAAAGGTCGCGGAGGCTGCGATATGCTATACCGGTGATGTTCTCGATCCCAACGAGGAAAAATATACTTTATCCTACTACGTTGATCTTGCAAAAAAATTAGAAGCTGCAGGTGCGCACATTCTGGCGATTAAAGATATGGCTGGTCTTTTAAAGCCCTATGCAGCGTATACGCTGATTAAGACGCTCAAGGAGGAAATATCCCTTCCAATCCACCTGCATACGCATGATACGAGCGGGAACGGTGTGGCGATGTTATTAAAAGCGGTAGAAGCTGGGGTGGACATCGTGGATGCGGCACTTTCTTCGATGTCTGGGACGACGTCGCAGCCGAGCATGAATGCTCTGGTTGCAGCACTGGCTGGTACGGAACGTGACCCGGGTTTAGACCTTGAGGCCTTGCAGCAACTTGCCGATTATTGGGAGACGGTGCGCACGTATTATGCACCTTTTGAAAGTGGTATGCAGGCGACCAATGCGGATATTTATAAATATCAGATGCCCGGTGGCCAGTATACAAATTTGGAACAACAGGCCAAAGCAGTCGGACTGGGCGATCGTTTTCGAGAGGTGAAAGAAGCGTATGCTTTGGTGAATCGTCTGCTCGGGGATATCGTCAAAGTGACGCCTTCTTCCAAAATGGTCGGTGATTTTGCCTTGTTCATGGTGCAGAACAACCTTGATGAAACCTCGCTCTTCACCCGCGGTCATACGCTTGATTTCCCGGCCTCCGTAGTCGATTATTTTATGGGGATGATGGGCCAACCGCCTTTTGGCTTTCCAAAGGATTTACAAGAGATCGTCTTAAAAGGGCGCAAACCACTGGCAGGTCGTCCTGGGGAAATGCTGACTCCGGTTGATTGGGAGGAACAGAAAAAGACGCTGGAAGGACTTTTGAAGCGAACCGTTACGTTTGAAGAAGTACTTTCTTACACGCTTTATCCAAAAGTATTTTTAGACTTTGCCCGACATCAAGAAGCATATGGCGATGTATCGGTGCTCGATACGCCGACCTTTTTCTATGGGCTCACACCCGGTGAAGCGACGACGGCAGAGATTGAGCGTGGAAAGACACTGCACATTCGCTTGCTCACCATCGGTGAAGCTGATGAACGCGGACGACGGACGCTCTTTTTTGAGCTGAACGGTCAGCCGCGAGCCATTGAAGTGATCGATCGCACCCTGGCCAAAGCATTAAGTGTTCGACCAAAAGCGGATGCAGACAATCCAAACCACATCGGTGCATCCATGCCCGGAAAAGTATTAAAGGTCCATGTCCGTGCAGGAGCATCCGTAGAACGCGGCGAAGCTTTACTTGTCACCGAAGCCATGAAAATGGAATTAACCATCCAAGCTCCGCGCGCGGCAGTGATCAAGGAAGTATTGGTTAAAGAAGGTGAGTCGATCGAGGCTGGGGATCTGGTCGTCATATTGGAAGATTGACGCCAAACATCTTTGATTGATCAGCCTTTGCTTTTTCGTGATGCTTTTTCCTAACGGTGAAAACGTATGGAATAAAAGAAGGTATTTGACAACGTCTGCGATCATATCTATAATAAAGGACGAGCAAAAGGGAGTAGCTGATCCTTGATCCATCGTCAGTACGGTTACCTGCCGTTTTTACATTTTGAAGAAAACGGTGATGGGTGACCCGGTGGTCAAAAAACGTTATACGTGAGCGAACGTTCATATGAACAGCCAGTGTATCGGCGCTTTTGAATGGTTATAGTAGGATATACTGAGCTGTATGATGGGCGATCTAACGCGCCGTATGCGTCATTCGTTTAACGTTTGAGCGAGACTTTTGCGTAAAGTTAGTTGCGTCTGCAGATACTATAAGACGTATGCTATCTTTGCGTAAAAGTTTTTTTTTATTTTATCAAATGAATTGGAGGAGTTGTTACATGTTTTTTTCTGTCGATTTTTGGATGGCTCTTTTTTCGATCATCATCATTGATCTTGTGTTAGCTGGAGATAATGCCCTTGTTATTGCCATGGCTGCCAAGCAATTGGCACCTGCTCAACAAAAACCGACGATTTATTTTGGGACCCTTCTTGCCGTTATCATTCGTGCCGTTTTAACGATGTTGGCTGTTTACGTATTGATGATCCCTTTTGTGCGTTTGATTGGAGGGATTTTTCTCATTTACATTGCCTATCATCTCTTGCGTGAAGATCGTAAGGGCTCTCACCATGCCTCAGAAACTGGATCGATTTGGAAGGCGATACAGACCATTGCTTTTGCGGATACCGTCATGAGCATCGATAACGTCATCGCTGTCGCTGCTGCGGCGCGGCATGATGTGTTCCTCGTCGTTTTGGGTCTTATCATTAGCGTTCCCATTATGGTCTGGGGAAGCACGTTTATTTTAAAGCTTATCACGCGTTTTCCTTTTTTGATCACGATCGGTGCTGCGATTATTGCTTGGACCGCGGCTTCTATGATCTTAGAAGAGCCGTATTGGGCTCAAGTCTCTTGGCTTAATAATTCACTGATTGTTTTTCTACTGCATCTTCTGCTTACAGCGGCGGTCGTCTTTATGGGGATGAGAGGGAAAAAACAATAAATGGATTTCATGGCGAGGCAAAAATGTTTGTATTGTCGAGATGATGGTTACGAACGGTTGCCGCCACAAATTGTTTACGTATCTTTCACATAAAATACAATTATAGGCGCTATAAGATCTATAAATCACAAGAGAGATCATGTAAAATGAAGGTGAAATAAGTGAAAAGCCTCACATGAATAGGAACACAATGAAAGGAGGCATGAACATGGACCGTGCACCTAAACTGTCGATTATTTTGGCTTCAGAAGAACTGGAAAAAGTTCATGCGGCTTCATTAATGGGATCGGTGGCTGCCATGTCGGGGATGGAGGTGTCGCTTTTTGTCACGATGAACGCGTTGATTCCTTTTTTAAAGAAGACTGCTGAAAAGCAATCGTTTAAGATGGGGGAGATGGGAACATCGCTTTTGGAAAAAACCGATCGTTTTGATACGTTGCTTGAAAACGGCAAAGCGTTAGGCTCTCTAAAAGTGTACGCCTGCGCCTTGGCCATGGATGTTATGGGTTGGACCATGGAGGATTTTTTACCGGTATTTGACGATGTCATTGGTGTAACCGCTTTCTTTAACTTGGCGCAAGATGGACAGATTTTAACGATGTAATCCTTTTAGAGGCGAGCGAAACGGTTCTGCAGGAAAAGACCTTCGAAGAAGAAAAGAATATTTTAAGGAGGTTATAACGATGATTAAAAAAACGATTGATGCCCGTGGATCATATTGTCCGGGACCGCTCATGGAGCTCATTAAAGCCATGCGCGCTGCGGCGGTTGGCGATGTGATTGAAGTATGGTCAAATGATGCAGGTTCTGCTAAAGACATTCCAGAATGGGTTAACAAGATGAAGCATACGTTGGTACATGTTCAAGAGACGGATGGGTTTTACAAAATAGCTGTTGAAAAAACGCATCCCTAACACTGGATCGACCGTTTGGTGATAAGAGATTGCAGCGTAAGAGAGGAGGAAAGACCATGGCTCAAAACATCGTCATCTTAGGAGGCGGGACGGCTGGTACGACTGTTGCCAATCGACTGGCTCGAACCTTGGCTCAAGAAATTGAAAAAGGACAGGTTGAAATCCATTTGTATGGCGACAGTGCTGTGCATCTCTATCAGCCAGGCTACTTGTTCGTTGCGCTGAATATGCGTGATTTGCATGATTTTATTCGGCCTCAAAAATCGTTGGTTCATCCTCGTGTGTATTGGCATGAACAAGCTGTTCAAGCCTTGGATTTACAGCATCATCGTCTCAAGACAGAACATCATGAGGTCTCTTATGATATATTGGTGATCGCTACTGGTTCTGTGCCAAATTTTGATTTTGTCCCGGGGATGGCTGAGGCAACGGAAAACTTTTATACGCCTGATGGCGCGGTTCGTTTACGTGATCGGCTCACACGTTTTACGGAAGGGCGTATTTTAATCGTACAAGATATGCCACATAAATGTCCTGCAGCTCCGCTGGAGATTACGCTGATGTTAGATGATTATTTTCGCATGCGGAATCTCCGCGAACGTGTCGAGATTCAATACACGTACCCGATTGGTCGTATTCATGCCTTACAATCTGTGGCCGATTGGGCGTTGCCACACTTTAATGAACGCAGTATACACTATGAGACATATTTTAATATGGAACGCATCGATCCAGAACGTAAAGTTGTCCTCACCATGGATGGCGCAGAACATCCTTTTGATTTATTAATATCGATTCCAGTCCATCAAGGGGCTGAAGTGATCCGACGATCGGGTATCGGTGATGAATTGGGATTTATCCCCACCGATCGAACGACGTTGAAGATGATCGGTGAGGAAGATGTATATGTGATCGGTGATGCGACCAATCTTCCAATCAGCAAAGCTGGGTCAACTGCCCATTATCAGGCGGAAGTTCTGGTGAAAAATATTACCGATCGCATTCAAGGTCGACCGGAGACGACACCGTACGAGGGGAAAGTCGCTTGTTTTTTAGAAAGCAGTTTGGGAGCGGCGAGTTTTATCACCTTTGACTATAATCATCCACCCCATCCGGCGCAAGCATCGGAGATGTTACACTGGTTTAAAGGGATGTACAATGAGTTGTATTGGCTAACAGCGCGCGGATTGATGTAAGGTAGAGGAGGGATCAAACATGGATGAAACAACTAAGACACTCGTTGAAGCGTATGAACCGTTTTTAACATCGCTTGTGCCCCATCTACCAGCGCTCAGCAAGGTCTTAATCCATCTTGCGGAGTTAGAAAAACGCGGTTCGCTCGAGACGCTCTTG
>JAVERJ010000201.1:0-4002 GCA_034007185.1 Candidatus Carbonibacillus sp.
AGTCAAGACGATTTGTTGTCGCTAGATAACCGGTCAAGTGATTATATAGGTGCAAGTAATGCTGTTAAGCGTAACAATATCATATTGGAAGCTGAGGAGCAATCTACAACCAAATCAATTGGACAGACTCTCCAAATTGAGCTTATTGATGTCAAGATTAAGGTTACCCAAAGTAATACTATTGTTTCCACAGCATTAGTCAATAGGCGTGGTTCTGTCAAGGAATATATTCAGGCTAATGATTATAAAATATATATAAAGGGTAGTGTGATTGCTGATAGTATAAATGCATTTCCGATAAACGAGATGGTTACCTTAAAGAAGATACTCGAGTTAGCTGGAACTGTTACTGTTCATAGTAAATATTTAGAACTTTTTGGCATAACCAAAATGGCTTTGATTTCAGTTGATTATGATCAGACCACATCAAATTATGCTAATGCACTAAGCTTCATTATCAATTTTGTGAGTGATGAAGATTATAGTTTTACAATTGATTAATCTATTATTCTTATGGTAAAATCCTCTCCATATTCAACAAATCGAACAGTAAAGTCTGGACTCATATTATTGTCGAAGTGCCAGTTTCCGCAAGATGAAGGTGCTGTATATGGTGAGTTCGTTACAGTTAAGTCTTCAAAACCATCAACTACACGAACTTTAAAGTCTTCGTTATATTCAACCACATTAACAACTCCACTTAAAAAAATGTCATTGCAGGTGCATTCTTCTTTATTGAAGTCTGCACAAATTGTAGCTGCTGCTATCATTATTGAAATTAATAAACTATTCATTGTAAGGTATGTTTAAATTGACGTGTAACATAGTGATAAATAGCAAATTATATGCCAAAAGCATACAAATTAAATATGTTAAATCTATTGTTGTAGATGCAAGCATTAAGCAACTTACGGCAACGGCAAAAGTTACGCTACCGAGAAAATTGTATTGTAAGGACACTAATATAACAGAATATATACGCAGAAACGACACCATCCAGATTTATGCAGGCTACGATTATGGAAATAAATTGATATTCGATGGTTTTATCACTACTGTGAGTACTGGTACGCCAATAATCATTGAGTGCGAAAATAGTGCATGGGTCTTGAAACAAACAAAATTGCCAGGTAAGATTTATCCAAAATTCAATTTAAAGTCGTTCTGCGATGAAGTGTTACCAGGATGGCAAAAAAACATAACAGATGTTGAATTAGGCGAGGTCAAAATTAACAGTGAAACCAGCATTGCTTCTGTTTTTGATTATTTAATGAAGCATTATCCTGTTAATTTCTTCTTTAGAGAACGTAAACTGTATGGTATTCTGGGCGGTTCAATGTTGTTAAGCGATGACGTGCAGGAAGTGCACAAGTTTAAAATAGGGACAAATATAATAAGCGACAGCCTGAATTACACACTTGCTGATGACGTTAAGCTTCAGATAGTAGCAAAGGCAATTTTAAAAGATAACACTAAGCTTGAGCACAAAGAGCCTGCAGATGCAGAAGGTTGCGATGTTCGCACTTTTCTAGTGCCAGGAGCCACTTCTGTAAGCGAGTTGCAAACATATGCAAAAGAGATGCTCCAAACTTATAAGGTCGATAAAATGACAGGCAGTTTTACCTGTTTTGGTGAGCCACATGTTGAGATAGGTGATATAGTTCACATATACGACGACAAACATGCGGAAATGAATAATAAGAAATTTCTGGTCGAGTCAATTAAATACACGTTTGCCAGATCCGGTTATCGCCAAGTTGTTAATTTAGGTTACGAAATAAAATGAGTAATATAGCCGAAATAAAGAGATTGTTGCGTACGCTTGCTGATACCAAGAATGAAACAGGCGTGGTTTTAATTTGTGAGGTTAGCGAGGTGCATGAATATACGTGCGATGTTATAGATATATTAAGTGGTGATGAGATTAAAGGCGTAAGATTACAAGCAGGAACTAAGACAGGGACAGGCTTAACTATAAAACCGTTAAAAAATAGCGTTGTTGTAGTAAGTGCTATTTCTGTGGTTGACAGATATGTTAGCATGTTCAGCGAAATAGACAGCATAATCTTATTTGTCGGCAATTCTAAGGTGGAAGTAACATCAAGTAATATTATATTCAACGATAACCAGGCTAATAGCTACTTAACAGACATAAACAAGCTTGTGGGTGAGCTTAATGAAATAAGATCAGATATAAATAGTTTGAAACAACTGCTGACCACCTGGGTTCCTGTAATACAAGATGGCGGTGCTTCGCTTAAGGCAGCATCTGCGAGCTGGGCAGCTCAATTAATGCAGCCAGCAGTAACCGTGAACGATTTAAAAGACGATAAGATTAAACACTAAAAATATGTTAAATAAAGACACATTTAAAAGCAGTTTAAAGGCACAACTAGCGGAAATCAATCCGCAAGATGGCAACGTGTCAGAAAAAATAGCAGATGCTATATGTGATGCTGTTGATGATTACATAAGAAGTGCAACGATTACAGTAGAAACAAATGTTTCTGGAACTTGCGATACCCAAGCAGGCACAATATCTGGCACGGGTTCTGGAACATGCGAAATAAATTAATATGGTAGGAATAATACTTGATAACACAGGCGATTTGGCAATATCAACCCTTCCGGCAGATGATGGGCTAATGTTGGGTATAAGTGTTGGTGTAAATACCGGTGATATAGTTGAAAGGGTTCTTGCTTGTGTGCCCGGTGAGCTTAAGAGTGCACCTGCTTCGGGTGTGGGGCTGTCTCAAATGATCAATAGCCCGCAGCCGACAGGGCTATCGGCTTATATTATCGAACAGTTAAAAAATCACAATATTAAGGTAAATCGTGTTTATAATTACAATAACGAAATAGTAGTAGATTATGACGATTAAAGTAAAACAAGGACAAAGCGTATTTGATATTGCTTTAATATCAACAGGTATTGCTTTAAATGCCTTTGAAATTGCTTTTAAAAATAACATAAGCGTTACTGCAGATGCGGAGGGAATAGAACTCGTAATACCCAATGAATTGGGTAGAAATGATGAGATAGTATCAGTATTAAACAGAAATTTTCAACCGGCTACTTTACCAACAGATGAATAAAATATGAGAACATTACCAGAGATACAAAACGAGATAAAGGCAAATTATATTGCTGACACAACAGTAAGGACTAGATACTCAATTACCGATCCGGAGGCTACTTACGATGAAACGTTTTCTCGCTTCAGCATAGAGTCTGTTATTATATATATAGTAAGTGTTGCTATTTACGCTGTTGAGTTTTTGTTTGCAAAGCACAGCACAGAAGTAGAGCAACGTGAGGATCAGATGCGTATCGGCACTATTGGCTGGTGGCGTAATTTGTGTAAGGCATTTCAATATGGATATGAGCTTACGTATGACTCCGAAACTAACTTATACAAGTATGCAGATGTTGACGAGGATTCGCTAATAATAAAGTTTGCAGAGGTTAGAGAGGGTGTTGGCGCCGGCGTAACTATTTTAGTAAATGAGGCCGATGAAGAAGGTAATCCTATTGCAATACCAATTGATTCGCCAAAGCGTTTGGCGTTTGCGGCTTACTTGTCTAAAGTAAAGATTGCCGGTATGCCATTGACATGGGGTTCTTATAATCCTGATCAGTTGCGAATTACTTTAAATGTTGTGTATGACCCATTAGTCTTAAATGGAACAGGTGGTCTCTTAGTTGGAGGTGTTTCAACGGTAGAATCCAGTCTGCAGGCATATTTAACAAATTTAGAGTTTGGCTCTGGTGTGCTTAATAAAACAGCTTTACTAAATTCCATTGAATCTGCTGCCGGAGTTGTTGATGTGTACTTTACCAGCGAATCGTGGCTTGAGGTAAGCACTGATGATACTCCCGAATTTACTGCGGTTCTTGAACAAAATATACAGAGCTATGGCGGTAGCTTTAGGTTGGCTGTGGGTGGTTTAAATGTAAATTATATTGCAAATGTATAATATAGATATATATAAGTTATTACA
>JAVERJ010000202.1:0-3996 GCA_034007185.1 Candidatus Carbonibacillus sp.
TTTGTGTCATATCGATTATTTTCATAAAGGCTTGATTGATCGATATAGTATTGTTATATTTAGTTATAAGATGTATAAACAAAATTCTTTTTGGATGATTCTCTCTTCAGACGATCGGGGCGGTGAACCATGGACATAGATAAAAAACAACCCATGTTGACGGTGCAGGAAGTCGCCAAAACTTTAAACGTCTCCAAACTCACGGTCTATGATTTAATTAAACACGGGGATCTACCTGCCGTTCGGGTTGGCAGGCAATTTCGTATTGCTCAAGAAGATCTCTTTCTTTGGATGGCTGGTGGCAAAGGACAAACAAAAGGGCAACATGCAAAAAATGATTTCTCTATATTGAACGCGGATCATCCCGATGCCTATCAGGGGTCTCAACGATGGTTAGGCGTTTCTACGCTGCCTCGCGAACAGACACTTCCGAAAGACCGTTCGATATTTGAGACGTCTTCGCTTCTAGAAGATGGTCGTCGTAAAACGTATATTTTGTCTGGGCAGGATGTTACACTCGATTTTTTGGCGCGTCGGTTGTCGGAAACATATAAGGATGTTCATTGGTTGCGCAGTGCCGAAAGCAGCATGCGTTCACTGGTATCACTCTTGTTAGGAGAAGCCCATTTAGCGACTGCGCATCTTTTAGACATCGACGGGAAAACGTATAATACACCCTATATCCATCGACTGTTGATAGGACACCGTTATATTGTCATTCACTTGGCACGTCGTCCTTTAGGGCTTGCAGTGCCGTCAGGGAATCCAAAAAACATTCAATCCCTTCAAGATCTCTCAAGACCGGATGTCAAGATGGTGAATCGTGAAAAAGGATCTGGTGTTCGTGTTTATCTCGATGTCTATTTGATGCAACATCACATGCTTCCTTGGTCCCTTCGCGGTTATTATTGGGAAGTAACATCGCATCTCGATGTGGCTATGTTGGTCAAACGTGGGGAGTCAGATACCGGTCTTGTAAGCGCGCCAGTTGCACGTATGTTTGATCTCGATTTTATCCCGCTTACGATGGAGACATTGGATGTGGTGATGTTAAAAGATGCACCCATCCGGAAAAAAAGAGGTTATGATTATTTTGTGGAAAGAGTATTGGGGATGATTCGTGAAAAATGGTATACTGAAAACATCGTTTCGTTGACCGACTATGATTTTAGTGAATCCGGGAAAATCGTTTTTGAATCTTAAGCGCATGTATCCACTGATTTGAAACATGAAAGTGATGTTGGATGATGTGAATACCAAACATGTCATGATGGAATGTTGAGCACATGTTGACCGTGGTTACCGTTGACAGAAGGCGACTGTAAAGGTATGATGATGTACAATTCGAGCAATGTCTCGATGGCTGTTGGATGTTAAACCTTGTTCAATGATGATACACGATGCGTATCATCTAGATGGATACGTCGCTTCGGAAACATGTTTGCCTTTTTTACATTTTTTGTATCGAATGGGTAGAATTCACATGAATGCATTTACATGGAGGCGTGCGGAGGGACGATGTTGGATACGTTAGGTGTCAGAGAAGACGATATCCTATCATGGATAAATGGAGAAACAGCACTGTATGCTTTGATTGGAACGCCTGTTGGGCATTCTCTATCACCATTGATGCAGACAAGTGCTTTTCGGGCTACTGGCAAAAATGCTGTGTATTTAGCTTTTGATGTTGAGCCGTCTAAGTTAGGGGATGCTGTTTTGGCAATGCGTGCGTTAGGTATTCGCGGTGCCAACGTCACGATTCCTCATAAAGAAGCGATCATTCCATATTTAGATGCATTGGATGAGAGTGCCAAACGTTACGGCGCAGTAAATACGATAGCTTGGCGTGATGGTCAACTCACGGGTTTTAATACCGATGGCGAAGGGTATATTCGTTCGTTGGAAGAATTATTCATTATCGATTGGCCAAATCAACACGTTGCACTTTTAGGCACTGGTGGGGCCATACGCAGCGTAGCCATTGCACTGGCAGAAAAAGGTGTCGGATCCATGGTACTTATCAATCGTACAGAAGAACGGGCGGAACAATTAAAAGAAGAACTTCTGACATTTTATCCTAATGTAACGGTGGAACGCTGGTCCAATCGCCGACAAGTGATCGCTGATCGCACTTTGGTCGTGAACGGGACGCCACTTGGTATGATTCCTCGCACCGATGAAACCCCTCTTCCCAAAGACGTGCTTCATGAAGGCTTAATCGTAAGCGATCTCGTCTATAACCCTTACAAAACACGGCTGCTCTTAGAAGCAGAACGCGCTGGGGCGAGAGTTCATCCAGGGTTAGGCATGTTGGTCCATCAAGGGGCACTTGCTTATGAGCATTGGATGGGAGAAAGAGCACCCATTGCTACGATGTATGAAGTCGTGCGACGTAAGTTGTACCGTCATCCGTGTTAGACATGTGATTGTTGGATGAATCGTCAGGTATTTTATGTTAAAATGTTTTTAGGGACCATGCTAAAGGAGATAGACGATTGAACCATAAACAGTTAAAGGTCGGATTGTTTGGAGGGACGTTTGACCCACCGCACATCGGTCATTTAATTGCAGCAGAGCGTGTGCGCGATGAACTGGGCCTGGATGAAATCTGGTTTATTCCCAGCTATCGTCCGCCACATAAGGCAGACCAAGGGGTGAGTCAAGCTGAAGATCGATTATACATGGTGGAACTTGCGATTGCCACGATACCTTATTTTAAAGTCTCGACCATAGAATTTGAACGTGAAGGTCTATCATATACGTATGACACCGTGATGTCGTTGAAGGAACGTTTTCCCGATTACCACTTTACCTTTATCGTCGGGGAAGATGCACTCATTGGTCTAAAACATTGGCATCGTTTCCAAGATTTGTATCAAGCGGTTGATTGGGCAGCGCTTCTTCGCCCGGGTTATACACTACCACAAAATGAACCATACTTAAAACAAGTTCATTTTGTGGTAATGCCGCTGATTGATATCGCTTCTTCACGACTGCGCGAAATGGTACGAGAAGGTCGATCCATACGTTTTCTTGTGCCGGATGCCGTTCGTCGTTACATTGAGGCACGCGGCTTGTATATGGAACGTATCAAACCATCGACATCATCATCATAAAGAAAAAAGCCAAGGGTGCGAAGATGCACAAAAACATCATCTGTAAAAACGGCTATAATTAAAGTGGATATATAACGATAAGGGGAAGGGGATACGCGTGGCGAGCGTAGAAGCGCTGGAGAGACGTCTATCGGAGGCGGCACGGGAGATGTTGTCTCCTGCACGATTTCGCCATGTGGAGGGCGCGGTGCATACAGCGGAAGACTTGGCGCTTAGATACGGTGTTGATCCGAAAAAGGCGCGCCTTTCTGCTTGGCTCCATGATCTGTGTAAAGAATGGCCTAAAGATGCGTTACAAGCGGTCCTTACGACGCATCACGATGTCGTATGGCTCGCTTATCCTTCAGCGCTCTGGCATGCACCGTGTGCCAGTTATGTTGGGGCACAAGACTATGGTATTGACGATATACTCATTCTCGACGCAGTCTATGTGCATACCACGGGACGGGGCGCCATGTCGAAGCTCGATCTTGTACTATGGGTGGCTGATTACATTGAACCTGGACGCACGTTCCCAGAAGTTCATCTCGCGCGGAAGCTTGCCTTTTTTGATCTCGAAGCTGCCTTTTATTACGGTATACGTGAAACGTTGCTTGATCTGATTGCACGAGGTTTTAGAATTTACCCTGCGATGTGGCAAGCGTATGATGCATATCGAGGCAAACAAAACGTTATAGACAGTATGGTTCAAACATCCGTCAATCATAACAATAACAGGCATCTTTAAAAAGGAGGCATGAACGTTTGAAAGCAGTAGACCATGAGCACGTATCAACGGATCCAGAACAATTAGCAAAAGCAATAGCAAAAGCGATCGATATGCGTAAAGGTGTAGATACACGCATTTTAAATATCAAAAATCTATCGCTCATCGCCGACT
>JAVERJ010000203.1:0-3972 GCA_034007185.1 Candidatus Carbonibacillus sp.
CCCATCGATATTGGGGCGCAAGGGGCCAACCATAAATAAAAGATAGAGACCAAAAAGAAGCAAGACAAGAATCATTTGATCGGGGTTCCAGAGCGCATACCATCCAAAAACTTGCATGCTTTGATACAGCTCACCCATGGAAACCCCTCCTTTCCGCTACCTTATGCTGGATACACAGTCTGGTCTGTCTTTGACTAAGCCGTCCACCAAGACATGAGCATCAAACCAATCACCGTCATGGCCGTTACATACACCGCAATGTAGAAAAACAGTTGTGGCACACCATGGCCTTTATCTTTAAGATGCATCCAAATATATGCTTGGAAAGCTACCTGAACGATGGCCAGACCGATGATAAAACTGATCGCAAAACTTTGTGAAACCCCTTGTTCCAGCGCATAGACCACCGCGCCAAACGCTAAAATGGTCAATATGATACTAACCGCAAAAGCAATCGTCTGGATTTTACGTTCCGATTGTATCTCGTGTCGATCGGGTCGTTTAAACGTACGCGTATCGCCGGACATCTTATCCCACCTTCCCCATCAAGTAAACAATCGTAAAAATGAACACCCACACAAGGTCAACAAAGTGCCAATAAAGACTGAACGTATAAACTTTTGGAGCCGTATATGGCGTAATCTCACGTCTTGCATTGCGAATCAAAAGCGCCATCAGCCAAAGTAACCCAAACACGACGTGCGCACCGTGAAACCCGACCAAGCTATAAAACGCTGTACCAAAAGCGCTGGATGTAAAGGTATGACCCATGTGGACATAATGATTAAACTCATAGATCTCGAGCACAAGGAAGGAAAAACCTAAAAGCCATGTCAGGACGAGCCAACCCTTCATCGCGCCCGATTTCAATTGACGCATATTCATCACAGCCATCACACTTGTAAAACTGCTCGTCAAAAGAATGGCCGTCGCTGCAAAAACAAGCGGTAGTTCAAACAGTTCTTGGGGCTTAGGACCATTCGGGATGGAATGACGCAGCGCGAGATATACGGCAAAAAATGAAGCAAACAAAACTGATTCAGCAGCGATAAAGAGCCAAAAACCGAGTTGTTTGTTTTTACCTTCTTGTGTGACAAGTTCAATGGTCGACTCCGTAACGGCTTCCATGCTTCGTTTCTGCCCGTGCACATCGATCTCCGAAAGTACGTTGGGATGCGTCGTGGCCATCAAACACCCACTCCCTTCATCTCTTCCCGTTTGATCTCCTCTTTGTGGATATGATAGCCTTCGTCATCAATCACCGAACGGAAAAACATCACCAGTAAGGTTAAAACAATGCCACCGATCCCCATATATAAGAAGCTATGATTGAACTCTTCTTTCCAAATAAAACCAAGCGCAGCAATGGCCAAAGTCAAAGACATCATAAACGGTAAGATGGTGCTGTTCGGCATATGAATGTCGTGATAATCTTCAATCACTGGCATTTCTTTGTGGCCCGCCATCTTTTCTAACCACAAAGCATCGATCCCCCTAATCAGCGGTAAACGGGCAAAGTTATACTCCGGCACTGGAGCTTTGGTCGCCCATTCCAAGGTTCTTCCATCCCATGGATCGGGTGAAGCATCCGGTTTTTTACGGAAGGAAAGGACAATGTTGATCCCTAACACAATGACCCCAATTCCCATCATATACGCACCCATGGTACTGATGAGGTTCGGAAGTTCAAAGCCCTGTCCGGGGAGGTACGTGAAAATACGGCGTTGCATCCCCCACAAACCGAGCAAATGTTGAATGAAAAAGGTCATATGGAACCCGATGAAGAAGAACCAGAAATGAATTTTACCGAGCGTTTCATTGAGCAGACGACCGAACATTTTAGGCCACCAATAATATGTCGCCGAAAAGATCGCAAACACCGTCGCCCCAATCAATGTGTAATGAAAGTGCGCTACGATAAAGTACGTATCTTGATATTGATAATCCGCCGGCGGAAGAGCCATCATCACGCCTGTGACGCCGCCCATGACGAAGGTTGCAATAAAACCAAGCGCCCAATACATCGCTGCACTAAAATGTAACCGACCGCCCCACATCGTAGCCAACCAGTTAAAGATCTTTATGCCCGTAGGAACCGCAATGATCACAGTGGCTGCAGCAAAAATACCATTGGCCAATGGACCTAAACCTACCGTAAACATGTGGTGCACCCAAACCATAAACCCAAAGAAAGCGATCAGCGCTGTGGCGATGACCATGGCTGAATAACCAAAAAGACGTTTTTTAGAAAAGGTTGGAATAACCTCTGAAAATATACCAAACGCTGGAAGGGCAACGATATACACTTCCGGATGGCCGAAAATCCAAAACAAATGTTGCCACAGGATAACGTTTCCGCCTCCTGTCACATTAAACACTTGCCCACCAAACAGTTGGTCATAAATCATTAAAAACAGACCAGCGGTCAATGGTGGAAAAGCAAACATAATCAAGATCGAGGCAACCAGTGAAGTCCAGACAAACAACGGCATCCGCATATAGGTCATCCCCGGTGCACGCAAGTTGACAATGGTTGCCACAAAGTTAATCCCCGTAAGAAGGGTTCCAAGACCACTGAGCTGCAAGCCCATCGCATAATAACTCATACCAAAGCCGCTGTATTCAGATAAAGCAAGCGGCATATAGCCGGTCCAGCCGCCTTGCGGCGCATCACCTGTTAAAAAGCCAATATGCATGATCAACGCCCCGAAAAAGTAGAGCCAATAGGAAAGGGCATTGACATAAGGAAAGGCCAAATCACGCGCCCCGATCATCAGTGGGACGACGGCGTTCATAAATGCGAAGAGCAAGGGCATGGCGACGAGAAAAATCATCGTCGTACCGTGCATCGTTAAAACTTCATTGTACGCTTTACCGGTTAAAAATGTGTTTAAGGGGAAGGCGAGCTGTGTACGCATGAGCAATGCTTCAAGGCCCCCGACCAGAAAATAGAATAGGCCGGTCCAGAAGTACAAGTGAGCGATTTTTTTATGATCAACGGTCGTTAAATAATCCCAAAGCATAGACTTCTTTTTCCGTTCACTTTCCGCACGAACCGCTACCGTAGCCAATGTCCTTACCTCCTTTGTTCATCTGTTGATCGTTTATTTTGTACCGACATGAAGACTCGCTGGATCGTATTGTTTTTGCTCTAACAAAAAGTCGATCAGCTGATCCATCGCTTCTTGATTGAGCTTATCTTTAAATGGTGGCATGACCACCGTCTTGACTGTCGCTTGTTCATTTTGAGGTTTATAACGATTCGGTTCCGCAATCCATTTAGCGAGCGATTCTCGCATCTCTTTTTCCGTCTCCGCTGGCAGATAACCGGCGATGGTTAAACGGTTACCGATGTTAGCGAGGTTCGGACCGGGCCGTTTAGCTGGATCGGTCGCATCCACAGCATGACATGCCGCACAATTTTGCTGGAAGATCTTCTCACCCTCGACAGCAGTGGAGCCTTTCACTTGAACAGGTTCTTTCATCTTCGCCACCCAAGCATCAAAATCTTCAGGTTCAAGCGCGATCACTTTAAACTCCATCAGCGGGTGAGAAGGTCCGCACAACTCGGCACATTTACCAAGAAAAATACCTGTTGATTTTGAATCAAAGGTAAAATGGTTCACATTTTGTAACGATCCATCACGGTTGTATCCCGGATTGGTATCCATTTTCCCGGTTAAGTTCGGTACCCAGAATGAATGAATCACATCATCTCCACGAAGAGTGGCGGCAATCTTTTTCCCTTTTGGAATATAGAGATCTTGAGCAGTTACGATGCCTAGCTCTGGATATCGAAATTCCCACCAATACTGATGAGCGATAACTTCGAGCTTTACCGCATTCGGATCATTGGAATGATCTTGAGCCATAGAAAAAGTCATGTTAATCGTAATGACTGCTAAAAAAGTGATGATGACAACTGGGATCGCCGTCCAGATAAATTCTAACAGCGCACTCCCTTCCACTTGT
>JAVERJ010000204.1:0-3961 GCA_034007185.1 Candidatus Carbonibacillus sp.
CATACTTTAAAATCAATGCCATCTGTTCATGAAGGGCCTCAAGAACGGCTCGTTTTGAATATAGAGCATGACATGGCTGTGGATCATTTGGACATATGCCATGATTGCAGGCATACATGGTTCAGTGAACGAGAAATAGAAAACGTACCATCATCGACACCTGAGGTGCATCTGCAATGGCATCGAAGTGCCGTTGTGTTCACGGCGCCGATGAAGGCGGCATTGCATCGTTATAAGTATGAACGTGCTCTTGAGTTTTTTCCGCTTTTTTCAATCCTTCTTCGGTTGGCTTACGTACGGTATATGAAAGAGCTTTCGCTCGATGGCATCACATTTGTACCGATGGATCAAGAAAAAGAGATGCGTCGTGGTTTTAATCAAGCTGCAGCGTTGGCTAGAGATTTGGGAACATATACAGGCCTTCCTGTATTTGATCTGCTACAACGCGCGAAAAATGATGATGTAGTACAAGCTGCACTTAGCCGTCGGGAGCGTTTAAAACATGTTCAGAATTTATATCACTATCATCCAACTGGAATGTATGATGTACAATCGAAAAACAAGACCATCTCTACGCTGCTGTTGATCGACGATGTGTATACAACTGGTGCGACGCTTCACGCTTGTGCACACGCTTTGAGAAAAGGTGGTCACAAGACGATTTATGGTTTAACCGTCTTTCGTGCGTAGGTTGGTATGAGGTTCGTCTAGATACAGGACAGATTCGGCCGACGAATGTCCGAACATCATTATTATTTGTTACCGACGCGGGGATGATCGATGAAAATGGGACATTTTATGAATACGAACAATAAAATGCGCCTGTTTTGCCGATTATGTTTTATCTCCATGCTATAATATCTTGCCAAAATATATCAATCAAAGTATCGATTGGATTGAGCCGCTATGGTATACTAAAAATGAAAAATAGTTGAGGAGATTAATCCATGACAATGGATCCAAATGGTTGATTCAAAAGGAGGTGGATCAGTGAAACAGCGTGTTTTAATATTGGTCGATGAAGCGTTTGAGGACTTAGAACTTTGGTATCCGGCATATCGATTGATGGCAGCCGGGGCAGACGTCAAGTTTGCTGGACATGAACGTGGTTATACGTACACCGGTAAGTATGGTGTACCGGTCAAGAGTGATCTTTCTTTTAAAGAGGCGCTGCAAGAAGATTGGCACATGCTCCTTGTTCCCGGGGGTTGGGCGCCGGATAAACTGAGACGCGATCTTGATGTTCTCACCATCGTGAGACGGATGGACGAGCTTAAAAAACCGATCGGTATGATCTGTCATGCGGGATGGGTGCTGATCTCTGCTAAAATATTAAAAGGCCGTAAGGTGACATCGACACCGGGGATCCGCGATGATATCGAAAATGCAGGTGCAACTTGGTTGGATGTTCCTGTTGTGGTCGATGGAAACATTATTTCGGCAAGACGTCCTCCAGATCTCCCGGCTTATGGTGAAGCACTCGTCCAGGCATTACAGAGCGTGTGAGAGCTGGGCAGCGGAACATAACATAACGATGGCAAGCGTTCAATCGTTTTTTTGAGTCGTTTGGAGGCATGTTTGATCGATTGTCATAAAACATAATATCCGATAAAATAAAACATGATCATGCATGTTAAGGAGGCGGAACGGATGGCAAAAAAAGTTTTGTTGCTTGCCGGAGATGCGGTTGAGGCATTAGAGGTATATTATCCGTATTTTCGTCTTTTGGAAGCAGGACACGAAGCCGTCATTGCTGCCCCAAGTAAAAAGAAACTGCATACTGTTGTTCATGATTTTGAAAGCTGGGACACGTATACAGAAAAACCGGGCTATCAGATTGATGCGCACCTAGCTTTTAGCGATGTGGTACCGTCGGATTATGATGGTCTGATTTTACCGGGTGGCCGGGCGCCAGAGTATATTCGTCTCGATCCCCATGTGCAAACGATCGTTCGTCATTTTTTTGATGAAAACAAACCCGTCGGTGCCATCTGCCATGCGGTATTAATACTCGTTGCTGCGAAAGTTCCCTTAGCTGGGCGTAAAATGACGGCTTATACTGCCTGTCGCATTGATGTTGAAAGCATGGGTGCAACGTACGTTGAAGAAGGCTTGCATGTAGACGGAAAACTTGTCTCAGGTCATGCCTGGCCCGATTTACCTGGGTTTATGCGGGAGTTTCTAAAACTTCTCGAACAGTAAAAGAACAGTAAAAGATGTGTTCCGTTCTTGCAGTAAAGAGGTGGGTTTCATAACTCACCTCTTTACTTTTTTAAAAAACTTAAATACAAAAAATCTAATTGATGGTATAACCTTTTGGTATATGGATATTGCCCTAGCGAATCGGAAAAACACAGTTCATGAGCGATAAGATCACGACGATCACGTCCAAGATCGATTCATCATTATTTTCGTAGATAGCAATCATTCTAAACATTTATCCTATATTAGGAGGGTTTTGATCGAAAGAGATGGGCAATCATGATATCATCATGATTGAAAAACATAGGTGACGTTTAGTTTGTTAAAGAGATTTTAGAAAGGTGTCGGTGCCATGCGCTCAATTGTTAAGGGTTTTTTTACGGATAAATGGATGCTTATATTATTGTTCTTTGGAACCGTGGCCATACTTTTAATCGGTTGTGCTCCAGATGGTCAAAAGATAGAGCCTTATTCCATTGTATCGGGTACGGGGGAACGCATTGAACTATTTCATCTTCCTTTTGGTGATGGCCCGAATGCTGTTGGTTTTTTACCCTTTCGAGATGAATGGGGAGATCAAGGTCCGATGAGCTTCGAAGTCTTTGGAAAAGAAGTATTTATTCTTGATACGGCGAACCGGCGCATTGTTGTTCAGCCATTACCTGAACGTTTGTTCGAGACACAACCAACCTCTGTCTCCATGTCATCTTCTCATCAAGAGCACACATTAGAAGCGAATGATGCTGCTAAAAATAAAGGTCAAGTCATTAAAACGATTGATCTTCCAGATGCCTGCTGGTTAAAAGATAGCACTGTTGCAACCATCAATGGCCATGATTTTATGTTGGTATATGATCTATGTACAGAAACCGTGCGAACCATTGATCCAGAAACGGGCAAAATGGTTGAGCAACAAAACATGAAAGCGACAGACTGGGAAGCGTTCAAAGAGCAATTATCCCCCTATCCTCTTAAGCGAACACGTTACGATACGGTGACGCTTGAGGTTGAACATCAGACGATAGCGTTTCAAGGTAAACAGACGATTGAACGCTTCGATGTGCTTGACATGTGGAAACATCCTCAGCAACGATTGGTAGTATACAAAATTGAACAGTCCGGAAGTGAAACGATGTTGACCTATAAACATGTCGTTGGTGTCATTTCACAGGATGGTTTGATCGAAGCGGCTTACGCACTACCGATGGATCAGGACATCTATACACCTTACAGTCCAGTTCGTGCTCGGGAAGGCTATATTTATTGGATGTCGATCAAAAAAGATGGCTTGCATTTTTATCGTGTTGTTCCGGGAGCAGCCAGTAAAGAGATGTTTTAATTCGCGCATATCGCAGTTCCGGATGTTAACATAAACTCATCACTGACGATGATACCGGTTACAACCGGTATTTTTTGTTGGATGTTTGTTCCAAATGCTTTGTGAGAATGTAGATGATAATGCTTTCATAAGCCCTTTTTATGTTTAAAAAAAGGATCCATGTATTTGTTGTGTCCCATCTGTCATGATTTGAATTTATAAAGAAAAAATTAATAGCACGTCTAAACGACATAGCGGTTTTGCCGCTATTTTTTTATTCCCAAAATGGTCTATATTTCTATGCATATTAAGGTATGTTTTTGTCTATGCATGGTTCGATGTATGTTGGAGACATTATGGGTAATAAGAACGAGATGCATAGGATCATGCATGATCAGGGAGGGTTGGTGGTGAAAGGATTTTACTTAATATCAATTGCGT